>CAZYQR010000090.1:0-9050 GCA_964649755.1 uncultured Maribacter sp.
GCCTTTTTGATTCGGCCTGTTTTTTCATCCCAAGACCCTTCAACAAAATCATAGTTGCCTAAAGACTTGTTGATTTTAAATTCGTCGTTATATGTCCATTTGTGTTGATTACCATGGGTCATGGCAATACCAAAGGTGTGTTCATCGTAGAGAATCATATTTTCAACAGCCTCATCTATATAGTTTTTCACAGTAGTATCGCTTCCCAACCACTGGTTCATCTGAGTGTTTAGTATTTCAGTATTGTAAGTTTTGCGCTGTAGGTTCTTGCTCAACTTTGTTTCACGGGGCATTGACATAAACCCGTGTATCCAAGCGTCTGGCATATCTCCTGTTATTACCGGCAAACTGGGGTTTTCTTTCATCAAAAGGTCATAAAAATCAGAAATGCGCCCTATTTTAACTCTGGCATTTGGCATCTTTTCTTTTGCATCTTTTAATACTTTGGCAACCTCTTCCGGGGAAGGGGCTCCAGCATTTTCATGG
Organism: uncultured Maribacter sp.; assembly: GCA_964649755.1. Classification (GTDB taxonomy): domain Bacteria; phylum Bacteroidota; class Bacteroidia; order Flavobacteriales; family Flavobacteriaceae; genus Maribacter_A. The sequence continues at coordinate 487 of CAZYQR010000090.1, forward strand.
GTGAATATCATTGCCATCCAAGTTTTATGATTCCAATCTTTAGGTGGAAGAATCCCCGATCCATAATATTTGGCCCAATAGAATGTCAAAAGTTTTGACCCATCGGGACCCTGCCACCAAAATAAGGTAGGGACATCTGGGGCAGAGGATCCCGGATTGCATCCGATGTGAAGGATATCGATTCCAGCATTTTTTAATAGGGTAGGCATTACCCTAGAGTAACTAGTCACATCGGTAAGTTTTGCTTCTCTAGATATGGGTGTACCGTATTTTTTATTTATTGTAGTATTGTACGATAACCCTCTGACCAAACTCTCAACATCGCTGGCTCCCGTTTGATAGGTCAAAGGAAGTGCATGTGGTATAATACGTTCCTTTTTTATAGCTTGTTCCAATTTTATTCTGTTTTCGGATGAGGCATTTTCTAACATATACTTTAAAGGCCAGCTAGGAATTGTCCATTTGAATTGTTCGGGCTTTGGTAAGAACGAAGTTTCTTCAATAGATTTCAATGTTTCACTTAACATTTCACCGCTATATTGCTGAAGTACTCCTTGGGACCAGTCAGTATACCCAATATCAAAATGCATCTTAAAAACAATTACGATATCGTTTACTTGATTATTAATTGCGCCAGAATCTGATTTAACAGCTTCAATTTGTCCGCTTAAATTCAGTGATGCCAATAGCGAAATTAACAGCCAAAATAATTTAACACGATTTGCCTGAAGACATATTTTATATCCATTTGTGTTTAAATTTTGAAAGTTTAATCTCTCTAGTTTCATGTCCCTGGGAAAAAAAATCATCGATGTGGGGATTACAAAATAGTTCATTCTCTTTAATTTTAACAAGCATCATCCTTTACAAAGCAGACTATAACCTTTGGTTTGCTTTTTCCATTATTTATAAGGGTATACTTTTTTACTGCCGCAGGAATTGCAAAGGTCTCCGCAAAATGAAAAGATTGATTTTCAGCACCCTCTATTTGCAACTGCAATGATTCACCTTCAACCAACATCAGCACATGGCATTGATTGTTTGTTTCAACGGTTATTTGACTTTGGAAATCATATCTATAAACATCGTAAAAATGATCTTTGTGTGTTGGTAGATGTATTTTCTCCCAATCCTCTCCAGAGTCCTCAAGCCTGGGTTTTGAAATGAGGGTATCTTGAACCTTTTGGCCTTGCCTGTCAAAATTTAGGTTCTCAAAAGCCCTGTCAATGTTTAGGGGTCGTGGGTTTCCGTCAAGATCCAACCGCTGCCAATCATACATTTTAAAGGTGAAAATATATGGCGTTGCGCTGATTTCAAGCACTAAATTGTTAGTCCCAGAGCAATGCACCGTTCCATGGGGAATTAGAAATAGGTCGTGTTTTTTGGCGGGAAGTTTTTGAACAAATTTTTCTACATCCAAAATTTCCTTGGTTACAAAACTATGGTTAAGTGCCTTTTTGAACTCAGTACGATCTATGCCCTCCTGAAAACCGAGATAAACTTCTGCATCTTCACCAGCATCCAATATATAATAAGTTTCATCCTGGGTAAAATTTTCGCCGAACTCCTTCTCAATATAGTCTGGCTTAGGATGACATTGTACCGAAAGGTTGCCGCCCTGAAAAGTATCCAAAAAATCGAACCGAATAGGGAATTCATCCCCGAATCTTTTCACTGCTTTTCCTAAAACATTTTCCTTTTCCTGAAACATCAACATATCAAAAGACACTTCAAGTAAAGTGTCATCACCTTCAAATATCAGCCCGTTTTCAGGAACTATCATCTCAAAGGACCAAGCGTAGTTACGCACGTTTTGGTTTAGACCTTTGAACCTTTCTTTTATCCATTGTCCGCCCCAAACGCCAGGCTCAAACCAAGGTCTAACCCTAAAAGCACTTTTGGACAATTTATTTAGTCCGTTCCTTAGGTTTTCACCACTCATCCAGACGGGATTCCCAGACCTTTGCTGATCAACTATTATTGACACTTTAGGTAGTAATTCCTTTTTTTTTCTATTCAAAACTGGCCAATCCACAAAGTAAAAATGCTTGTACATCTGCTTATGGTCTTTAGGTGAACTAAAGCCAAGATTGGTAACTTCATTTGCCCTCATGCGGTATTGAAGTTCATTTTTAGGGATGTCAAAATAAACCAAGAAACCTTCAATCCCAGACTCATAGGCCCCTGTGCCAAAAACAATGTTAATGTCCGCACTTGCATCCAAAGCCATATTAATCATCTTTTCCGAATCGAAGTATTCTGAGAGCTCTATATTCGCCCTATGTCCAAAAATAGGGTCTTCCCCTCCTAAAAAAGGGGCTGCTAAAGATGAGATTTCATTTTCAGGTCTTAAATAATTTTTAATATTGATGTATGATGGATTAAGACCCATCTCTTGGAATGTACTATTCAGAGAATCGCAAACTTCGTCCCAATCGATACCAATATAACCATCCATTATGACAATACTTTCCTTCCAAATTTCTTTTGCTAAGGTAACATAGCCTGTTTTGACTACACCTCTTTCCAAGGGGTGCGAAGGATAGATATCATAGGAAGATTCACCGGAGTTTTTCTTGATGAGAGGAATCAGATTCTGGGAAGTTTTTCTTCGCATGATATAGTACTAAAAGAAAGTAGCACTAAGTTACGAATTAATATGTTCATATGTTTAAACATACTATAAAATATATAAAAACCCATAGATTGATCTTAGGTTCCCTATTAATGATTTCTTGCTAAGTTATGAATGATATCAGATGGTATTGTAACTTGCCCGTATTCGTTATTTGCTAACCAAACCATCGCCTTCGCGATATCATTAGGATGAATGGATTTATACTTCTTCAACGGTCCTGCCATTACCAAATTTGCCGCTCTCATCAATTGTTTGAATATCCATTCCCCAATTCTTTTTTCCTCTCGTTTACCACTAATTAAAGAGGGTTGTAATATATGGATTTTAGGTATTTGAAGTTGTAAAACAGCATCTTCCATTTCCCCTTTGGTACGGTTATAGAATATATTGCTTTTTGAATTGGCGCCCAATGCAGAAATTAATACAAGCGTATTGATGCCATTTTCATTGCAAAGTTTAGCGGCCTTTGTAGGTATACCAAAATCAATCTTTTTATACAGTTCTTTATCAGGAGTTTTTGCTTTAGTTGTCCCAATACAACAAAATACCTCATCGGCTTTAAAATCATTCTTGAATGTATCCAAATTAACAACATCACCAAGATATTCTTCAATTTTAGGATGAACAACTCCAGAGGTCGAACGGGAAAACAAATTAATTTTTTTGTAGCGATCATCTTTTAACAAAAGCTGTAAAAGCAAGTTCCCTGTTAGTCCCGTAGCGCCTAATAGTATCGCTGTTTTCTTTTGGGTATTCATAAAACTAAGATATGACTAAATTTGTTTATGCCCGAAGATGCTCCTTTGCGAAAAATAATCCACGTAGACATGGATGCTTTCTACGCCTCTGTAGAAGAACTCGATGATCCAGAACTGCAAGGCAAGCCCTTAGCCGTGGGAGGAAATGAAATTAGGGGCGTTGTTTCAGCAGCGAATTATGAGGCTCGAAAGTATGGTGTTCGCAGTGCTATGAGTGGCTATTTGGCAAAGAAAAACTGTCCGCACCTTACTTTTGTGAAACCAAGATTTGCACGTTATAAAGAAATATCCCAAAAGATACAAAGCATATTCTATGATTATACTGATTTGGTTGAACCGCTTTCTTTGGATGAAGCGTATTTGGATGTGACCATCAATAAAAAAGGTAATCCTTCTGCAACTTTATTGGCCAAAGAAATTCGGCAGCGCATTTTAGATGAAGTTGGACTTAAAGCTTCAGCTGGGATTTCGATTAATAAGTTCATTGCAAAGGTTGCGAGTGATTTTAACAAACCCAATGGCCAAAAAACGGTTAATCCCGAAGAGGTGTTACAATTTTTGGAAGATTTGGAAATCAGGCAGTTTTATGGAGTCGGTAAGGTAACGGCTGAAAAAATGTACAAGTTGGGAATATTCACGGGCAAGGATTTAAAGGCAAATTCTAGAGACTTTTTAGCAGAACACTTTGGGAAAAGTGGATCGCATTATTACAACGTTGTCAGGGGAATTCACAATAGTGCTGTAAAACCTGACCGAACCCCAAAATCTGTAGGTGCAGAACGTACTTTTAGCGAAAACCTCAGCAGCGAAGTTTTTATGCTGGAGCGTCTGGAACAAATCGCGAATGAACTTGAAAGACGATTGAAAAATTCAAAATTAGCTGGCAAAACCATTACCTTAAAAATCAAATACAGCGATTTTACATTACAGACCCGTAGTAAGACCCTTCCATATTTCGTTGCCGACAAATCTCTTATTCTAGAAATCGCTACAGAATTGCTATATCAGGAAAAAATGGAAAATTCAGTCCGCTTATTGGGAATATCATTAGCCAATCTGAATACCGAAAAAAAGAAAACCGAGGCTAAAGAAGACTCGGTTTCCATTCAATTGAAATTTGATTTATAAAGCCCTTTTATTAAAAGGTACAGGTCTCGATTTCGGTTACCCTTAGTGTATTTACCATTCCCTTATCCTTAATAGGCATTGCCGCTAAACTAATAAGCATATCCCCTACTTCCAAAAATCCTTTTTTACAGGCTATACCATTCACATCTTCTATGGTCTCATCGGTTGACACATACTTGTCGTAGTAAAAAGCCTTCACCCCCCAAAGTAGATTCAATTGGGTCAAAATTCTTCTGTTGGAAGTAAATACCAAAATATGTGCACTTGGTCTCCAAGCCGATATTTGAAATGCCGTATAACCACTATTGGTCAAAGTTGAAATAGCCGTTGCCTTTATCTCATTGGCCATTGTGGCCGCATGATAACACACAGATTTTGTGATGTATCTATTTGTTCTAATATGTGGTGGTTCTTGTGGCACATTGATCAAATCTGAATTTTCAACACTTTGAAGAATACTTGCCATTTTTTCAATTACTTGAACCGGATAATTACCTACAGATGTCTCACCCGAAAGCATAACTGCATCTGCCCCATCCATTACCGAATTTGCAACATCATTAACTTCGGCCCTTGTAGGAGTAAGGCTTGTTATCATAGTCTCCATCATTTGAGTTGCAATGATAACCGGGATTCTGGCTTTTTTGGCTCTTAACACCAGCTTTTTCTGAATCAAGGGAACTTCATGGGCAGGCACCTCAACACCTAAATCTCCACGAGCAACCATAAGTCCATCGCAATAAGAAACGATCTTATCTATATTTTCAACCGCTTCAGGTTTTTCAATTTTAGCTATAATCGGGATTTTATGCTCGGTATGTTCCTTGATTATATTTTGAAGATCAATAATATCTTGACTATGTCTTACAAAGGAAAGGGCTATCCAATCCACATCCAACGAAATGGCAAAAATGGCATCTTGAATATCTTTTTCTGTGAGTGCCGGTAACGAAATATTCGTATTGGGCAAATTCACCCCTTTTTTTGATTTAAGCGGTCCGCCTTGAATGACTTTCGCCTTTACCTGATCCTTTTTATTGGTAGAAACTATTTCGAACATTAGCTTTCCATCATCCAGCAAGATTCGTTCACCAGGATTTACATCTTTAGGAAAGGCACTATAATTCATGTAGACTCTTTCTGAATTACCTTCGAAAGGCTCCCCAGTTACAAAAGTAATTTCATCGTCAGGAGCAACAACCACTTCACCCGCCATAACACCTACTCTTAATTTAGGCCCTTGTAAATCACCTAAAATGGCAATATTGGTATCCATTTCTTTATTGATGTCACGAATCATTTTCACACGTTCAGTAACATCTTCATAATCTGCATGTGAGAAATTAATTCTAAAGACATCAACACCAGCCTTTATCATATCTATAATTACTTCCTTTTTGCTTGTAGCAGGTCCTAAGGTTGCAACTATTTTCGTCTTCTTTTTATTTGGCATCACTTAAAAAATTAAGTTGTTTTTTGATTTTAATTTGTCCGCATCAATACTATATGCTGTGACCATTTTAGGTATAGCTATCAAACTTTTTAAAAGTTTATCCTCATTTAGGTCATCATCATGCTCTATCTTGATAAAGTAATCAACTTCCTTATGTTCTGGCACGAGATGACGTTTTACAAATGAAGTTTCATCCTTAAAAAGACCTTCTCTTACCAAGCTTTCTTTTTTTGTGCTCTCATTGGCAATCAAAGCCCAATATCGATCATGCAGATTATCTTGCCACTCAAAAAACGGAAACGACATATGTTCCGATAATTCCAAATCTTTAGGTGATCTTTTGAATATGGACTTGATACACTGGTTTATGGCATACACAATAGCATAATCTTTAATACTACTATGTAATGCTATAAGGGTAAAGGAATCTTCGTAAAAATCCCCGATTATTTTGTGTACTGCTGCCATATGCGTACAAAAACGTAAATATAGGATTAATAAAGAATACAGCCTAAGCTACCAAAGAGTAAAGGTATCTTTAGACAAAATAAAACGTTTTAGTTACGATTTCTATTAGATTTAGGCTCTGCCCATCTTATCCTGTAAGGCAAAATAGGCTCGTTTGGATGCCCTTTCCTCAGCCTTCTTTTTTGATGTTGCCCGTGCCTTGGCAACTACTATATTACCTATAGATAATTTTACCGCAAAATGTTTGAGCACATCGTTTCCAGTATCTTCGTAGACATTGTAATTGAAGGTCTTCTTTTGCTTTTGGCACCATTCAATGACCAAACTTTTATAACTGATTACTTTGCCCTCCAATTGTTCAATATCTACATATGGCACTATTACTCTTTCATGAATGAATTTTACACAATATTTATACCCACGATCTAAATAAATAGCACCCACCAAAGCTTCAAAAACATTACCATGAATATTATCGCCAAAGTGGGTTTTCGGTATTCTACTCTCAACAAACTTTATGAGGTTCAAATCTTTACCTAACTCATTTAAATGCTCCCTACTAACTATTTTAGAACGCATTTTGGTAAGATACCCTTCATCGCCCTCGGGCACTTCATTATATAAATATCTAGAAATGATCGTCCCTAACATGGAATCCCCTAAAAACTCGAGACGCTCATAATTCATAGGATTCCCCTTCTTGTCTTTTTTATTTGCCGACCTATGAAGAAAGGCCTTCTTGAAAATCTTCAAATTCTTGGGTTTAAATCCAAGAATATCAGTTATCCCCAAAAAAAAATCCCCATCCTGTTTGGAATGGGAATTAAATATATTGGATGGGAAATTCATCGTTTATTTAGCTGATTTTCTTAAAAACTACGCAGGCATTATGTCCTCCAAACCCAAAGGTATTACTCATGGCGACATTAACCTCTCTTTTTTGCGCTTTATTTAGTGTTAAATTAAGCTTAGGATCAATATTCTCATCAACTGTAGTATGATTTATGGTAGGTGGTACAATTCCATGTTCCATGGATAAAATAGACGCAATTGCCTCTATTGCCCCTGCAGCACCTAATAAGTGGCCGGTCATTGATTTTGTTGAATTTATGTTGATGTCTGGCGCATGATCGCCAAATACCTGGCTAATGGCTTTCAACTCAGCAACGTCACCTAATAGTGTGGCGGTACCGTGCGTATTTATGGCATCAACCTCATCAATATTTAAACCTGCGTCCCTTAAGCAATTTTCCATAACCTTCACTACACCAATTCCATCAGGATGTGGTGCAGTCATGTGATAAGCATCACTTGAGAGTCCGCCACCCATAACCTCGGCATATATTTTAGCACCTCTTGCCTTGGCATGCTCATATTCCTCAAGAATCAAAGCTCCAGCTCCTTCGCCAAGTACAAAGCCATCCCTAGTGGCATCAAAGGGCCTAGATGCTGTTTCCGGGCTTTCATTTCTAGTGGACAGGGCGTGCATGGCATTGAATCCCCCCATGCCTGCCAAGGTAACCGCAGCTTCGCTTCCTCCAGTGACAATAATATCGCAATGGCCCAATCTAATATAGTTAAGGGCATCTATCATCGCATTAGCAGCGGATGCACAGGCAGATACTGTCGTATAATTAGGGCCCATAAAACCGTGCTTAATGGAAATATTGGCTGGAGCAATATCCGCTATCATTTTTGGTATAAAGAAAGGATTGAATCTTGGTGTGCCGTCGCCTTCAGAAAAGTTTATTACTTCGTTTTGAAAGGTCTCCAAGCCTCCGATACCAGCTCCCCAAATGACCCCAACACGAAATTTATCGATAGTATCCAAATCTAATTTGGAGTCAAGGATGGCCTCGTCTGAAGATACCAGTGCATACTGTGCAAAACGATCTAATTTACGAGCTTCCTTTCTATTAAAATAATCCTCTGCGTTGAAATTTTTTAGTTCACAGGCAAACTTAGTCTTGTACTTTTCGGTATCAAAATAAGTAATGGGCGCAGAGCCACTTTTACCATGGACCAAACCATCCCAGTATTCCTCAATATTGTTCCCAATCGGTGTCAACGCACCCAATCCCGTAACTACTACTCGCTTTAATTGCATTGAACCAATTTA
>CAZYQR010000091.1:0-8793 GCA_964649755.1 uncultured Maribacter sp.
TTTCCATTAACATCATTGTCGCACGAATGGCATCATCCATAAACATCATGGGTAACTTGGTGTCTTCCTTTAAAAAACAGCTGTACTGGCCTTCAGATAAAGCTCTATGAAAAATTTCCACGGCATAATCGGTGGTACCGCCCCCCGGCATTGTTTTCCAACTGATCAGACCTGGATAACGCACACTTCGTACATCTACTCCAAATTTATTATGGTAATAATAGCACCAACGTTCCCCCGATTGTTTGCTAATACCATATACCGTTGTAGGTTCCATAATAGTATGTTGAGGTGTATTGGTATCAGGAGTATTGGGTCCAAAAACAGCAATGCTCGAAGGCCAAAAGATTTTGTCTATCTTTTTTTCCTTCGCAAGGTTTAAAACGTTGAATAGTGAATTCATATTCAAGTTCCAGGCACGCATCGGAAATTTTTCCGCTGTTGCACTTAACATGGCAGCCATTAGATAAACCTCGCTTATCTCGTAATAGGCAATAATATCTTCTAATGCATTATAATCAGTGGCATCCAACAACTCAAAAGGCCCTGATTTCATTAAATCCTCATTACCTTCACGAATATCACTTGCAATGATTACATCATTACCATGTTTATCGCGCAAAGCATAGGTGAGTTCGGTGCCAATTTGTCCGCAAGCACCTAATATTAAAATGGGTTTCTGCATTAAAATGAAGTTAAATGAATTCATGGTAAATATAGCTTTTATTAAAATTTGTACATTCGCTTTATGCATAAAATATTAATAATCGGATTACTTCTCTTCATGTTTGTTTCTTGTAAAGAAAAGACTCAGGAAGTGGGTGTAGACGACACCTCGGGATATGAATTATCTACCGAAGAATGGCCCAATAAGCTTAGTGTAAATTCAAAAGTGAGAGCTATACTAGGTGAATGGCCCGAATATAATGCTATGGATGTTAGTTTTGATGCTATATATAATGCTGCCAACATAGAAGATTTAAGATTGACCCTTGAAAACATAATTGAAGAGCAAAAACTTCTTGAAGATTCCGAATACCCAGAAGAATTTGATAAGCCGCAGATTAAGAGCAGGCAAAAGGTGTTCAAAACCTATGTCCTGAAGGTTAAAGGTGATTTAATTTATCGTCTAGACCCTGAGGCTTCGGTGCATGAAATGATCAACGCTTATAATGCACTTCGCAAACAATTCAATGTAATGCTCAACAATACTTTGGATACTAAACTTATTTTAGATGAAGAATAAAATCCTTTTATTGTTTCTTGTTTCGTTCAGTATGTTTTTAGGCGCTCAAGAAATCCAATCAAAAAAAGAAATAAACTCAGTCCTCGATGCATGGCATAAAGCTGCAGGGGAGGCCGATTTTGACACTTACTTTGGATTAATGACCAAGGATGGGGTCTTTATTGGTACCGATGCTATGGAGAATTGGCAAAGCCAGGCGTTTAAAGAGTTTTCAAAACCTTATTTTGATAGGGGCAAGGCGTGGAATTTTACAGCTGTTGAACGTAATATCTATGTTAATGATACAAATGATTTTGCTTGGTTTGATGAACTTTTGGATACCCAAATGAAACTTTGTCGTGGTTCAGGGGTGTTGAAAAAAGTGAATGGCAATTGGAAAATCGCCCATTTCGTTTTGTCTATTGCAGTACCTAATGAAAATGTGGATGAGCTTGTGCAAATCAAGAAAGAGAAAGATAGTTTGTTGACGCTCAAATTAAAGAATCGCCAAGGGTTTGTAAACCCAAAGTGAATCTTCTGTAATTTTCCCCTTAAAGTTTGACTAATAACTTGTTATGCCAAGATCCCTACTTTTTATTCCAGATATTTCGGGTTTTACAAAATTTGTACAAACCACAGAAGTTGAACATAGCCAACATGTTATTTCAGAACTTCTAGAGGTGCTTATCAGTGCCAATACCCAAGAATTGAAACTTGCAGAGATTGAAGGTGACGCTCTATTTTTTTATAAGGAAGATGAAATTACCTCACAGGAAAAATTATTAGCACAGATTGAAACTATGTTCACTGCCTTTTACGGTCATTTAGGATTATTGGAAAAGAACCGTATATGCCCATGCAATGCATGCGCGACAGCACCTAATCTGCAATTGAAAGTTATTGCCCATTCAGGGGATTTGCAGTTTATTCAGGTTCAGGGTAATCGAAAGCCATTTGGGCAACACGTAATTGAGGCGCATAGATTATTGAAGAATTCAGTAGATAGCGATAATTATGCTTTGATCAGTAAGGAGCTTGCCAATGATTTGGAATTGCCCTTAAATTATAACAGTAAAGTATATGAATTCAAGGAAGGGAAGAATTTGTATGATGGAAAAGAAGTAGCATACATATACTCCTTGATTGATATTGAAAAACTAAACCTTAATTCGTTCTCACAAGCTAAAAAAGTTGGTTTTGACCATGCACCGAATATCGTGTTGGAAGATCAGTTTCCTATTGCTGCAGAATCCCTTTTAGAGTACATTACTAATTATACCTATCGCCATCATTGGGTAAAGGGCGTAGATAAGTTTGAGTACAATGCCAATGAAGTTACCAGATTAGGCAGCGAGCATGTGTGTGTAATCAATGGCAAACATTTAAATTTCGTGACCGTGACCAAAAATTCAGAACCGGGTCAATTGGTTTACGGAGAATTAACACCAAATGTACCTTTGGTAAAAGAACTTTACCAATTTTATATTATTACCCCAATTACATCTACCCAATGTAATTTAAGATTGGAAATGTATTGGGAATCGAAATCAATTCCAATGAAAATATTGTCTTACCTACTATTAAACAGGGCATTAAAAAAGAATGCATCAAACGGATTAAACGGTTTGATGCAATTTGTTACCCAAAGCGGAGAAACCAAAACTACTTAAGACTAAAAAAATTATTCCTTTTTCTCAGCCGGTGGTGTTTTTCTGGACGCTAAAGCTTGTTTGCTTAAGCTTGCAAGATTAAAACTTGGGTCAATTATTAAAGCTTCATCGATAAGGGCAATTGCCTCATCTATTTTTTCTTTATCCTGGTTATAAGTAGCAAGTGCCTTTAAATGAATAAAAGCTGCTTTTAACGAGGCCTCGTATGGTTGTTGTCTTTCATAAAAAGCATACTTCATCTCGTCCTGTGCATTGGCAATACCATATTCTATATTGATTATTGCCCCAGCGTTATCGCCTGTTTGTATTTTTAAGTCAGCAATTTCATAAGCCAAATAGGCATTGGGGGTTCTCTTGTTCAAAATCACAAATTGCTCCAAAGCTCTTTTGGGTTGGTTGAGGGCCTTTAAAGAAATTGCCTTTACTTGCACTGACAAATCTGAATCTGATTCACTTTTATCAATTCCTATAGTATTTAGGGCCTGCATATGTTGATTATTATTTACATAGATATAGGCCAAAGTGTCTTTCCTTGATTTGGATGGTGATAGTACATTGAGATGTGTAAGGGCATTGATCATGCCATTTACATCTGATTGTATTCTCATTTCTTTATAAAAGGCTTCGTAATGTTTTTGTAATTCGGTATTAGATTGGGCATTGACCATAAAGCTTACGATAAATAGCGCCACAAATGCAATTTTTCTCATGTTACTTCTATTTTGTTGATTTTTGGTGCGCTAAACTATTAAATTTATCGTTATGAACCTGTTAACGAAACCCTTAAAAAAGGAATAAAAAAAAGAGGTGCTTTATAAGCTCCTCTTTTTTGTTAGTGGTGGTTTACTACTTATGCAACGGTCAACGTTACATCCTTTTTAGTGAAGGTACGTAACAGGCCTGCATAAAATCCTAAACTTTTAGCATCCATTTCGATACATGACTTTAAAAAGTCTTTTAAGTTTTTAAAAAGTAGATTGGCATGTAAGGTCGGAATATAAGTATTCACCTTTTGAGGATCATACAGAGTATCATCCATTACAATGTCCATTTCTATCCTTTTCCTATGATAGTCAATCGAAACATCTGCTGCGTTGTAGTACTTTTTCAAAAGTGCTACATGAAGGGTCTCAAATTTGTTGGTCGTTTGCTGGTTGGCACAACTTTTGGAAATTAAGTTTTCAATTTCCATCGCAATCTTCTTTTTTAATGTTGAATTTTCCATGGCAATCGAGTTTTATTGTTTACTTAAAGTTATGCATTTCATCGATAAAGTGTTTAAAACCAAGGGTATAATTAACAAAAAACAGTCTATTTTGTTGTGAAAATGGATTTTATCGTGGTGAACTATCCTAGAATTGAGGTCGTAAATATGTATTTTTTAACATATAATAGCCTTATGGAGTCGATTTTTTTACCAGGATGAAGGCTTGTTTTTGAATATTCGGGTAAAATCATTCCTTTTTTAGCTGCTATTTGATGGTAATATTCCTTTTTAGCAGGATGCAATGGATAAACTGCATTGAAAATTTCACCCCACCAGTTGTTCTTTATTACTAAACTTAAAATTGAAATGCAATCATCCAAATGAATCAAATTCACCGGATGATTACCATTTTTTAAGCCTTTTCTTCCCGATAACATGGTTACAGGATGTCTATCTGGCCCGATTAAACCTCCAAAACGAATAATTGTAGTTTGCAATTCAGGGGTGTTTTTAAATAAATATTCAGATGCCAATAATTGTTTTCCTGATTCGGTACTAGGTTGGGGAATAGTTTCTTCGGTAACTTCTCCTTCAATATTCCCGTAAACTGAAGTACTGCTAACAAAGATCACTTTTTTGGTTTTAGCGGCTTTCACGGATTCAAGCAGCAATTGCATTTTTTTGATATAGTTCTCCTGGTTTCCGCCCCTTAATTTGGGAGGAACGTTAATGATCAAGACTTCTACATCTGCAAGAAAACCTGAAATGTCACCTACTATCATTTCTTCGGAAAGTGAAATCAGAAAAGGGGCAATTCCTTCTTTTTGGAGTATGTTGAGCTTATTTTCTGAAGTGGTGGTGCCATTAACAGTATAACCATCTTTCACTAATTTAGTTCCCAATGGAAGACCCAACCAACCACATCCCATTATGGCGATTGAGTTATTCAAAAGTCATGGTTTTAGTTACCAGTATGGCATCATTCAACACAAAGGGCATAGGAATGTTATCCTCTGGTCTTTCCGGGACCGTAAATTGAGAGTTCTTCAACAAGTCGTTTGAAGCCTCATAAAGGGTCAATTCCAGTTTAGCCTCTTTAGGAAAGGCAAGTTGCAATTCGGTATAATCATTATTGCTTATGTAATGGGTAATCAATTTCCCCTTTGTCCTATTTGCCAAATAATGATCTGATAGTTCAATATTATTTACAGTAGCCTCATTTAATGCAATATTATTGGTAAAAATTTCCAATCTGTTCACATCTCGTTGAGGGGTTATGCATAACTCCAAAATACGTTCATCACCAACTATAGTATCTCTTGTGGTTTCAATTTTGGGAGGCGTAATTTCTTTTATGGGTGCAGTTGAAACGTAGGTAAACCCAGAAGCATATTTGCTGCTTATGGTTCTACCAGCCAATTTTTCTGGCACTTTTCTGGTAGCACCAATATATTGGGCTGTCCAATCTGAGACCATATGTTCATAGGTAGCCCATTGCGCGGTATTATTATCTACATCCAAAACATACAAAAGACTACTGGGTTTTGCATTTTCTTTGGTAAAGCCCGAATTGAAATGCGCTGAAGCCATGAATCCTAGAAAAAGCAAACAGCCCAAAACCGCTAATCGATTTTTATGTTTATAAAATCCAAAAATGGGAAGTAGCAAGATAAAGGTCAATGTGGTCAAAAGGGTAGTGGCTACCATCATTTTTAGGCCTAAACCAATTGGGAACATTTTAATGAAAGGGAAAAAGATCCATAAAGCCGGTAAAGCTAAAATGACCAATAAATACGGACTTGGATTTTTCTGATTTATGACCACCATAAACGAAACCAACAGCGCATAAACAGGAATAATAAAAAAGCTCGCTCCTTGTAGATAGTATGAGACCAAACCGCAAATTACCAACCAGAAAAAGATTGGCGCGACCAATAAATTGGAAGTTTCAACTTTCTTGAACTTATTATATACCCAAAAACAAGTGGCAACAGAGAACAAAACGAATGCCAAAATATAAGTATGGCCGTTATAGGTAAAACCGTGTAAAATATCTTTGTATTCGGGATATAACCATTTCAAAAAAGTCCAACTATAAAAGCCTACGACCCCATTAATGATCAATGTGATTAACACGGGCAAAAAACCTTTCAAAATATCATTTGATTGCAACACTTTCTTTTTGAAGCCAACTACTATTAGTACAATGAAAAAAAGTAGGGCAAGACCAAACATGGGCCAGATCCATTCAAAAGGATAAGAAACCAGTTTAAAGAAAGGCACATTGAAATAGATGGAATCATTCAAGCTTTTCAAGTTGTTTAAATCTGAATTAGCAAAATGGGTCAGTAAGGGCATCAAATAACTGCCCTGATGTGCCAACGTATTACGGTCTAACCTTTCATAATTATCGCGAACCGTATGATAATCATAATGATCGTCTATAAATGCAAAATTCAAGCCTTCGATATCACCGTCTTCCCTAAAAACGGTTAAATCAGTGTCATTGGGCAACATTTTATAAATACTATAAACCAATGAATTTGCCACAGGGTATTTTGGGTCTGCTTTGATGAATTCCTCGATGAGCTTTCCATTGCCTCTATTGGTTTCAATGAGCATATAACTAGGACCTCCACTACCCCGGGCTTCAAAATTCAATGCCAGACCTACTTCTTTCGCCCATGGGTGCTTGTTGACGAATAAGTCCGCCCCATTAAGTCCCAATTCCTCCGCATCTGTAATCAGGATAATGATATCATTTTTGGGTTGTTTCTTTTCTGATAGAAATGCCCGAATACCCTCGAGAATTGTGGCAACCCCGCTCCCAGCATCACTCGCTCCTAAGGAGGAATGCGGACTGCTGTCATAATGGGAAAGCAATAATAATGCCTTGCCATCTTCAGTTCCTTTAATGCGGGCCAAAATATTGATTGCTTTGCTCAAATTACCCCAATCCCCAGCTGTGTATCCTTCTTGTATTGAGGTTTCTAAACCTAAGGCTTCCAATTCTGAAACAATATATGAGCGTACTTCGGCATGAGCAGGAAAACCTACGCCGTGTGGTTTTTTGGAGATTTTTTCAACATGGGTTAGTGCCCTGTCGGTTGAAAATACATTTTCAGATACCTTGTTATCAGTTTTATAGGTGGGCATTGACGATTTAAAACTCCAATAAATGGCGAGGAGAATCAATAAAAGTGTAGTGATTTTGGAGAACCTTTTCATAAGAAATACTTGTACGTTAAAAGTATAAAATTCTGATGGGATGCTGTATTACATCGAGATTTTTATGGTATTTGATTATTTTTTCTATCTTTAGAAATTAACCTAAATTCAAATTATATGGGTATTAAGAGTTTTCAAGGGTTCAGAAAGGCCGCAAAAAAGGAGTTTGATGCACCTATTTTAGTATCTGATTATATGACTACCAAATTGGTGACTTTTTCTCCGGAACAGTCAATTCTCGAAGTCATGGAAAAGTTTGCTAAACACCATATTTCCGGGGGACCTGTTTTGGATGACAATGGATTTTTAGTAGGAATTATCTCGGAAGCCGATTGTATGAAGCAAATTTCTGAAAGCCGTTATTTTAACCAACCTATTCTGGACAAAAGTGTTGAAAAATATATGACCAAGGGAGTTGAGACCATACCTCATGATATTTCCATTTTCGATGCAGCAGGAATCTTTGACAAGCATAATCGTAGAAGATTGCCTGTGATGAAAGATGGACTTTTAGTTGGTCAGATAAGTCGTAAAGATATCGTTATAGCAGCATTAAAGCTCAGTGGACAAAACTATAAATAAGGGTCTTATTCCCTCTTAACGATCATATAATAATCATTATCCAAGGGTAAATAGCCCAAATCATAAACAAAGTAGTAGGTAGTACCTTTTTTGGTGGTGTAGAGATTTGTTATAAATTCAAAATCAAAGCCTCTATCAATCAATCGAGTACGTGTAGTTTTGGTTTTCCCTTCTTTAAGCGGGAAGCTATCCAAAACCCGATAGTTCTTTCTTAGCCGGTTATTGATATTACGGATAAGGTTCTTACTGTCTTTATTTACTTTGTTATTGTATGCATTTCTGCAGTGGTCCGAGCAGTACTTTTTATCTACACGACCTCTTAACTCGGCGCCGCATTCAAGACACATCCTTGTCATACTAATTTTCCTTTTTGTAATTGAATTTAACCTCTTCAGATGAACCATCTTCTTCACCGACAACAACGTACATGTTTATTTCATTTTCACTTATTTTTTCAATGGTGAATCCATCAAAATATACCCTGTTCCCTTCAAGTTTTACCAATTTAAAATCGACGGTTTCATCTTTCTCTTCCCAACCCTTCAACGAACCATGAAAATGTTTCAGTTGTAATAGCAAGGTTTCCCCAATTTGTTGAATATGCCCTACTTCATAGAATTGTACTTTGCCTTCTGATGCCAGCTTAAAAACGAACATCATGGAATCTCCCAGTGGCGGACTCCATATTTCTTCTGCTATACCACCAAAGGCTTCCCCTTTCCAATGACCAGCAATCCATGAGACATCCTCCAAGGTCGCCACTACTGGAGATTTGCCCCCTTCAGTAAAAGACATGGTATTTTGCGCTTTACAGCCAACTGAAATCCAAAAAAGAAGTACAAAAAGTGATTTCATGAGCTGCACAGGTTTAATAATAACAA
>CAZYQR010000092.1:0-8684 GCA_964649755.1 uncultured Maribacter sp.
TGAACTCTCCTGCAAAATAACGTCCTGAATTAGGACTGGCCACAACCAATTCGGCACCAAAAGGCCCGGAGCCTGTAAATGTATCATCGATAGTGCCATCATCATCATAGTCAACCGTCCAGGCAACATTTGCGATATCTGCACCTGCAGGAGAGTTCAATGCACTTAAGGTAATATCCGGATCACCTTCGCAAGCAACAATATCCAATCCCAAAAATTCATCCCTTAAAGTACAGTCTAATGCCGTATCCTGGTCAGCGTCTACAGAACTTCCTGTAAAAGTCAATGAAAATGGCTCTGGGTCACCGTCGAAATTAGTGTTGAAGTTGTTAATAAGAATATAGTAGATCTCTCCCGGCAGTACATCTAACCATTCATCATAGGTATTCTGACTTCCTGTTAAAAAAGGAGCACCCACTTGACCATTTACTGGGTTAACACCTATACCCGTAAAACTCGTATTGTTTACTTCGTAATTACATCGTATGGGATCAGAGGTGCCATCCCCTATAATCGTACAGAAATTTTGTCCACTGGTCTCATCATAAGGACCATAAACCGCAAAGTCCCACTCCGCTGTCGGTGCACCAACACCAGTAACAGGCAATGCTTCAAGGTCAAAACCTACCTGACCTCCCGTACCAGCCCTAAAAACATACCAGGATGTATTATTTTCAATATTGGCCGAGCTAACACTACCTTTCTCCAAACAACCACTTTGCCGAACCATATCCGGATCAAAATCGTCGATATCACCACTACCATCGGCGAGACCCATAATGGGTGCGTCGGCACAGACAGGTATAGCGCTTCTACAATCTGGAGAGTTTTGGGCATTGATACCCGCAACAAATAAGAAAAAACAAAAAATAACACAAATAAGTGTTCGCATAGGAAATGGGGCTAACATTATACTACTAATAAATAGTATAACTCAACCTCTTATATTTTATTATATTTTATCGGAATTTTATGCAGTTAATCGATAAAATGCATCCTACACCTAGCATTTATTCGATTTTATCTTCTTAGTGAAAAGTGATTGCTTATATATTTTGCCGTACTTGTTTGCCCCATAGAATCTGTGTACGTGAGTTGAAACCAATAGTCTGAGGAAGGTAATGGATTACCATTAAAAAGTCCATCCCAACCTGCATCGGTTTGATTCAACTGTTTTAATAATTTACCAAAACGGTCATAGATATATACATTTGGGTTTTCAAGATTGGAAATCCCTGCTATTTGCCATAATTCATTGTTATTATCGCCATTTGGAGTGAAAAACTTTGGAAAACCGACCACAACTATTTGCTCCGTTGCAGAGCCGCACCCCTTTATATCATTAATTGTTACAGTATGTTGTCCTGGGAGAACATTAGTAAAGGTGTTGCTTAGTTGAAAATCGCCATCATCCAGCTGATACTCAAATTCACTATCAACATCAGTAATCACCGTTACGCTATTGTCATTCTGAAGATCTTCAATTATCACATCTGTAATTTCCGGTGTTTTTGAGAAGATCACGTTTATCGTTTTTGAATTTACACAACTTAATCCAAGTTGGTTATTGGTAGCTGTCAATGTATACGAACCTGTTTGTGTAACCGTTATACTTGCCGAGGTTTCACCAGAATCCCATGAATAATCATAATTAGCATTTGGATTTTGCTCTCCTATGATTACTGATGTACTATTCTCGCACATATAAACTTCAGAAGGAAAATCCAATTCTGGCGTTTCTATATATTCAAGTTCAAAATCTTGGGAAGCATCATAGCATCTAGGATTGTATAACGAAGATATCCGCACGTAAATAATTTCGGTACTGCCATTGGTTTCATATTGTTTAGGCAAGAAATCTATTCCTAGCAGTGCGTCATTCAATGACCCGTGATAACTAACGATATATTCAGAAGGGCTTTGGGTCCCCAAAGCTTCAATATCCTTTAGCGAAAGATCATATGTATCCATATCAGCACAAAAGGCATCATCTGATACCGCATAAGCAATTGGGATTGTATAAAAAACAACATTTACATCACTAATAATATTGTTGTTTGAAGGCATGATGACTTGAACCCTATACATTGCAGAAGTTGTAACCTGATAGGTAGGATCATGTTCTCCTACTATAGGTTGAAATCCACTTCCTAAATCCTCGAACCAATTATAATCAATTGCATTGGTTGTCGTTGCATCTAGTGTAATGACATCATTCTCGCAAGCCGAGATTGGTGGACCCAGTAAATTGTTTATAATCGAACAATCCAATGCATCATTTGGATTGGTAACAAAAATATGCCCTGAAAATTGAATGGAGAACCCTGAATTACTATTGCTGAAATTATTGATCAGTAAATAGTAATCTTCACCAGGTTCTACTTGGAGCCATTCTTCATATTGTACATTTTCAGTATCGCCAATAGGGTCTTCGCCCACACCAATGAAGGCACTTTCATCTTGATTGTCAAAAAAATTGCATCGAATAGGATCTCCCAAATTATTGCAATCACTGGTCTTATACAGCGCAAAATCCCAATCTTCCGATGTATCAAAACCTAAATTAAAACCTAATTGGCCAGAAGCGCCAGTTCTAAATCGATACCACGCTGAATTTGATTCTATTGACCCTGTAACGGTTTCTTCCAAACATCCACTCATGTTGACACCAATAAAGTCATCTGAACCAAACCCAAAAGTCCCTCCATTTACCGGTGTATTGTTACAAATAGGTATAGCATTGCCACAATCTGGAGAAACCTGCGCATATACGCTGGTTATCCCTAGTAGTAAAGCGATAAATACAAAAATACCTATACGTTTCATAAGTAGGCCGAATATTGGAGATTATAAAAATAATCCGTGAATTCCCTTAACACTAATTTATGTTGTGTAATAAGGCTATAGGGGTATAAAGTGCCATTTTATGTATATCTTTGCCGTTCTGTAAAGTAATTTTTGGATGAAATTAGATAGTACATTGGAAGAGCATTTTGAGGATTTGGGAAATGACCATGTTTCCTCCGCTGAGGATACTCCATTACGTGACGATGCATTCGTATTGGACGATGCTGAAAAGATAGAACGTATAAAAGCGAACGTAAGGGAAATAATGCTCACTTTGGGGCTTGATTTGGATGACGATAGTCTTAGCGGAACGCCCAATCGTGTTGCCAAAATGTTCGTTAAAGAGATTTTTGGAGGACTACACCCTAAAAGAAAACCAAAATCCTCAACTTTTAAGAATAAATACAAATATGGCGAAATGTTGGTTGAAAAGAACATTACGCTCTATTCTACATGTGAACATCATTTATTGCCAATAGTTGGTAAAGCACATGTGGCCTATATCTCTAAGGGCACCGTAGTAGGGCTTTCCAAAATGAACCGTATTGTTGACTTTTATGCTAAAAGACCGCAGGTTCAGGAACGTTTGAACATTCAAATCGTAAGGGAACTACAAGAAGTATTGAATACTGATGATGTTGCTTGTGTAATCGATGCCAAGCACTTATGTGTAAATTCCAGAGGAATAAGGGATGTAGAAAGTAGTACAGTTACTGCCGAGTATGGTGGTAAATTCAAGGACGAAACTGTTCGAAGGGAATTTTTGGACTATATTAATCTGGAGACAAAATTTTAACTGTTTTAGCCTAAAATGCAATTGTACAAAGAACAAACGCTAAAAATCACCAATTCACTTACTGGTACTAAAGAAGATTTTAAGCCCATTAATGAGGGGCATGTCGGCATGTATGTTTGTGGGCCCACTGTTTATAGCAATGTACATTTGGGTAATTGTAGGACATTTATGTCCTTTGATATGATCTTCAGGTATTTAAGACATTTGGATTACAAAGTACGTTATGTAAGAAATATTACAGATGCAGGGCATTTGGTAGATGATGCTGATGAAGGTGAAGATAAGATTGCAAAAAAAGCAAGGTTAGAAAAAATAGAACCCATGGAAGTCGTTCAACGTTATACGGTCGACTTTCATAAAATACTGGAACAATTCAATTTCTTACCACCTAGTATAGAACCGACCGCCACTGGCCATATTATAGAGCAATTGGAAATAATCAAGGAAATCCTCGAAAAGGGTTATGCCTATGAGGTAAATGGCTCTGTATATTTTGACGTAAAAAAATTCAATGAACATTTTGAATACGGAAAATTAAGTGGGAGAAAGTTGGAGGATATGATTACTAATACCCGAGAGTTGACCGCTCAAAGTGATAAGAGAAGCCCTCAGGATTTTGCACTATGGAAAAAAGCCGAGCCACAACATATTATGCGTTGGCCTTCGCCTTGGGGTGATGGCTTTCCTGGTTGGCATTTGGAATGTACCGCGATGAGCACCAAGTATCTTGGGGAGACCTTTGATATTCATGGTGGAGGAATGGACCTTAAATTTCCACATCATGAATGTGAAATTGCCCAGGCCGAGGCAAGCAATGGTCATTCTCCGGTAAATTACTGGCTACATGCAAATATGTTGACGATGAATGGAAAGAAAATGGCGAAGTCAACTGGAAACAATATTCTACCTGGTGAGATTTTTTCAGGTGAAAATACCATTCTGAGTAAACCATTTACACCTTCCGTTGTACGATTTTTTATGATGCAGGCCCACTATACAAGTATATTGGACTTAGGCAACGAGGCTCTCTTGGCTTCGGAAAAAGGGTATCATAGATTAATGGATGCCATTGATAATCTAAAAGATTTAGAAACGGGCGGAAAATCAGATTTCAAAATTACCGAATGGCGACAGAAATGTTATGACGCCATGAACGATGATTTTAACACGCCCATTCTAATTGCCAATTTGTTTGAAGCTGTAAAGCACATTAACCTCATTAAAGAAGGAAAAGAAAGCCTAACCTTATCTGACAAGGAATTGCTTCAACAAACGATAAATGACTTTGTGTTTGAAGTCCTGGGATTGGAACATAAAAGTGAAAGTGGTCAAGATTCGGATAAACTTCAAGGTGTAGTTGAATTATTGATTCAATTAAGGAATGAAGCACGGAGCAATAAAGATTTTGCTACTTCCGATAAAATTCGTGATCAATTATTTGCCATGGGTATTCAATTGAAAGACGGTAAGGAAGGTACCACTTTTAGTGTTTCTTAGTTTTGCCCAAACTTTCTAAAGTATGGATTTCATTGGTATGGAAAAGAGAATGAATTTAAAAAAAATACTCATTACACCTTTTGTTCTATTGGTGAAGTTTTATCAATATGCTATTTCACCTTATACACCTGCAACGTGTCGATACTCCCCTACTTGTTCCCATTACACGTTGGAAGCTTTACAAAAACACGGTCTTTTTAAAGGAGGATGGCTTGCTATAAAACGTATTTTCAGTTGCCATCCTTGGGGTGGTAAGGGTTACGACCCAGTTCCTTAATGCTTTCCAAATTGTACAGTTAGGATTTTGTAAATACTAACTTCTCAATACTCAGTACTTTATTCTAAATACTTATCTTAGCCTTTCAAATTTTACATATGCACTTTTTAGGCTTTTTATGGAATCCGAATGAAACATTGTTCAAGATAGGTTTCCTGCAAATAAAATATTATAACTTATTGTGGATTGTTGCCTTCGCCATTGGCTGGTACATTATGAAGCGTATTTTCAGCAATGAAAAGAAGACCGTAGAACAACTGGATTCACTTTTCATTTATACCGTTTTGGCGACCATGCTGGGAGCAAGACTGGGTCATGTTATCTTTTATGATTGGCCTTACTACAAAAACCATATTGCCGAAATTCTTTTACCAATTCGTGAAAGCGCAGATAGCACCCTATTCGGAATAATCAATGGCTATGAGTTTACCGGATTTACAGGCCTGGCAAGTCATGGAGCCGCTATTGGGATTATTATCGGCATGTATCTTTACACACGGAAACTTCCTGAATTTAAATTACTGTGGATCTTGGACCGTGTTGTAATACCTGTTGCAATCGGTGC
The DNA here is from genome assembly GCA_964649755.1 of uncultured Maribacter sp. Taxonomy (GTDB): domain Bacteria; phylum Bacteroidota; class Bacteroidia; order Flavobacteriales; family Flavobacteriaceae; genus Maribacter_A. The sequence goes on from CAZYQR010000092.1 coordinate 5,983, forward strand.
ATTCTGTGTACGACTGGGTAATTTTTTCAATTCTGAAATCAATGGAAAAATTACCGACGGGTCTTTCATTTTTGCTACTAAGTTCATTCGAGATTCCGATGATATGCATCCGTCAAAAGCAATGGGAATTACCAAAGAAAAAACCGTGAATGCCGCCTATGACGCTATTGAGAATAATGCACAGTTTTCTGAATACTTAGCACAAATTCCATATAGACACCCCGCTCAACTCTACGAAGGTGTATGTTATATTTTTGTCTTCTTACTTTTATATTATTTATACTGGAAAACTGATAAAAAAGACAAATTAGGATACCTTTTTGGACTATTCCTGGTGTTACTTTGGACTGTTCGTTTCTTTGTAGAGTATGTCAAGAAAAGTCAAGGTGGATTCGAGGAATCTTTAGGCCTCTTATCAACGGGTCAATGGTTGAGTATTCCGTTCATACTAATAGGTCTTTATTTTATGTTCAGACCTAAAGTTAGTGGTCGTTAGCCTAAATTGTTTTTAGGAATAATAAATCGTCTCGCATGAGAAAATTTCACAAGCTTATTCTAAGTATATTTTTCGGTTCATTTATAATATTCGTTTCCTGTAAAAAGGATGCAAAAAGAGTAATTAAAACCGAAACAGTGACTTTTACCAAAGAAGGTACATTAACCATCTACAAGGCTCAAACGGATTCTGTATTAGTTCGTATTGATATTGAAATAGCTGAAACGGACTATGAAACTGAGACTGGCTTAATGTACCGAAAAAGCATGGATGAAAATCAAGGGATGTTGTTTGTTTTTCCTGATATTCGACAGCATTTTTTTCACATGAAGAATACTGAATTTGGTTTGGATATAATATTTTTAGACGAAAATTTAAAGATCGCAAGCTTCCATGAAAATGCCAAACCTTATGATGAAAAGCTGCTATCTTCACAAGTTCCAGTGAAATATGCATTGGAAATAAATGCGGGTCTTTCTAAAAAATGGCTTTTGGAAATTGGCGACAAGGTCGAATTCAACAAACTATAATTAAATGGATTACCTCTTGACAGGTGAGGAATCAGAAAGGCTTTATTTTCGGAAAGTACAGCCATCAGATTTTGAGCTTTGGTTGCCTTTCCATCAAGACCCATCAAGTACTCAGCATTGGCTTCAAACTTCGCTACAACCTATCGAGGCCTGTCAAAATTGGTTTGATACTATTTTTTACCGTTACGCCAATCACTTAGGAGGTATGAATGCGCTTATTGATAAAAAATCGGGCAATTTTATTGGTCAATGTGGATTATTAACTCAGACCGTTGATAATTTTCAAGAACTTGAAATTGGTTACTCATTGTTACCAGAATTTAGAAATAAAGGCTATGCTACTGAAGCAGCTATAAAATGTAAATCCTTTGCTTTTGAGAATGATTTAGCATCATCATTAATATCTATAATACATATTAAAAATAAAGCATCGCAACAGGTGGCTATAAAAAATGGAATGTCATGGGATAAAACCACAACCTATAAGAACAATCCTGTTGATATTTTTAGGGTTATTTCGCAATAATCTATATTTTTCAAGTTCAATATCAAAATGAAAATGCAAAAGAAGAACCAAGCGAATTCATTTTCAACTGAAAAGAGTAATCCTAATAAAAAACATTGGGCTGTTTTCATAGATAACACTTCTGACAAAATCTCTTTTGTTGAAGAAATATTGAGCTCCAATATGTCCCACCCATTTGAGTCATTGGGGGGCTTAAACGGCGCCCTATTTTCTAAACTGGCCTTGATTAATTTTATTGATGAAGAAAGCCGACACGGTGATAGTGGAATAACGGGCAGCATAAATCAGAGTTTACAATCCATGTCAAGCGGAGAGCAAAAGAGGATTCTTCTTAAATACCTGCTTGAATCAAAACCCGATTACCTTGTACTTGATAACCCCTTTGACAATTTAGATAAGGACTTCCAGATTGATTTTAAAGAGCGATTAAAAACCATTGCTAAAGATGTTCTTATCATACAAATTATAAGTAGAAAAGATGACCTACTCCCTTTTATTGTTAATTATGCTTATCTAGAGGATAAAGACCTTCTTATTCTTCCCCATCCTAAGCATAAATTTTCAGATGACCCAAAAGAACAATTTATTGGAAAAATACCCGAACCTCTAAAACATATTCATTTTGAAGGAGATACTTTAATAGCGCTCAAAAGTGTTAATGTAAGTTATGATGGTAGGCCAATACTAAAAAACATCACCTGGAAAATTGGCAAAGGGGAGTTCTGGGAACTTAGCGGTAAAAATGGAAGTGGCAAGACGACGATTTTGTCAATGATCACAGGAGAAAACCCGAAAGGTTATGGTCAGGAATTATATCTTTTTGGACGTAAAAAGGGAAGTGGGGAGAGCGTATGGGACATTAAAAAGAACATCGGCTATTTTACACCTTCAATGACCGACAAATTCACTGGATATCACTCGGTAGAACATATGATGATTTCAGGTATTTTAGATTCGGTCGGTTTATATGTTAAACCTACCGAGGCCCAGTTACGATTAGCTAAAGAATGGTTGCAACTTATTAATATGTGGCATTTAAAAGACGCCCATTTTCATGATTTAACCATGGGTCAAAAGCGTTTGGTCATGACTACAAGAGCAATGATAAAGCATCCTTTATTATTGATTTTGGATGAGCCTACAGCTGGCC
>CAZYQR010000093.1:0-8570 GCA_964649755.1 uncultured Maribacter sp.
ACTCTGAAAAATTCAGGTGTTTCTTTCCATCGACCACATGATCATTTAACCACCATGCCACAGGCTGTACTTTGGCATACCAAGGGTACTTCGTTTTATTGGAATGGCAATCATTACAAGAAACTTGTAATAAGTGGTTTACCTCCGAAGGCACTTTATACTTGGTGGAAATGTTATATACAAGGTCATTCGAAACGTTTTTCTCTGGACGGATGAATTGGATTATTATTATTAATAAACCCAGCCCGATTAGGATTTTTTTTAGCATATTAATTTATAAATTCAATTGGTTATACAATTACAAAGAAAATTATATTATTTTTTTGACATCTACTCAAAACCAAATTTCTTAAGTCCTTCGTGACTAATTTTTATCACTTCAAGCGGTTTCATGCCGTCGAAAGTCATATCCTGCTCCACCATATAGTATTTCATACCTGATAGTTTTTTATTGGCTAGGATTCGAGCAAAATCAATTTGTCCATTTCCGACGGGTGCAAATCTCCCTTCCTTGTCCATATCCTTTACATGCCATATTTTAAAGCGTCCTGGATATTTTTCAAAATAGGCCACAGGGTCAGCATCAGCCTTAGTTACCCAATATAAGTCCATTTGGAAATTCACATATTCGGGATCGCAATGTTCCAATAGATAATCTATCGTTACGATGCCGTCAGCATCTTTTTTAAATTCAAAATCATGATTATGGTATAATAGCTCAAGTCCGGCACTTTTAGCTTTCTTTCCAAGGGTGCTGATTATTTCGGCCAAGTTCGAGGCGCCTCCAGTCATTCCCATTGTCCTGGTTGCAGGGTCAACTTTAAAAAGCCCCATTGGTGGTACGGGAATCACAAAATATTTGAATCCGGCAGCTTTAACATCGGCCATCATAGCATCGGCATTATCCAAAGTAACTGAACCTTGATGGGTGCTAATTGGCTTTAAACCTAATTCTTCCAATAATTTTTTAAAATCCTTTGGAGCCATGTTATAGAATTTACCGTCTGCATAACCCGCTGCCTCTATGTTCTTAAAACCAGCATCTGCTACGGCCTGCAAGGTAGCTTTGGCATCTGAGCCCATAGCATTCCTTACCGTATAAAGTGCCAATCCACCAAATTTTTCTTGTGCATTCCCTATAAAAATACCGGTCAGAAGAATAGATATTAATAGAAGTTTTGCCGGTGTTTTTAAAATTGCTTTTTTCATACTCGTCATTTTTGAAGTTATAATATTAAGGAATTTATTTTTTGGAATCATTTCGCTTTTTAAAACAATATGTCTTAACAAAAAAATCCAACCACTACTGTGATAGGATTTATCTTTCATTGGGAAGGCAAAATCGCACCCATTGTTTCAAATTATTGGTTATCAGTATTTAAATTGTATTTATTAAATGTCAAATCTCTTTACCGGCATTTGATTTTGAGAACAGCTTTTGAACGTATTTATTCTGTGTTGTTTACAAGGTAAAATTAGAGAATAATTTCTAAACAAATTCATCATTATAAATTATCAGGTAATCCAAAATTAAAAGCATGCGACTGCATGTCTTTTGAAATCCGTTTTTCATGTGATTTGTAAAAAAGTAAGGTTAACATATCGTATTGACGATAAGTTGGGTAAGTAAAAAATAGCATTGAAAGAATACGGACCAGCTACCAAAGACCCCTTCAAACCCTGATTAACAAGATTGGAAATAAAACTAGTGCTAGGTTTTTTTCATAGTTGGTTTTATTCTTTGCTGGGAGTGTCACCCATCTCCAATTTCAAGACTCCCCCTTTGGTCAAATCCCCGTGCTTTATTTCTAGATTTTCTAGTTCTACACCATTCCATTGGGCTTCTTGAATATACTTGTTGGTATCACTATTATTTTTAGCAACTATTATTATTTTACCACCTTTGTAATAATCAGAATTCAAGTAAATTGTAATTTTATCAAAAAGCGGGCTCCCAATATCTACTTTAGATTCAATTTCAGCACCTGACCTCATTTCGAATAATCCCATTTTCATTAGAGCCGACAATGAGCCCATTAAACCTTGATCTTCATCACCACTAAACCCTAATTTAGGCGACAGATCACCAAATACTTTTTTGACCACTTCCCTGGACCAATATTGAGTAAGCCAAGGTTTTCCAATATGGTTAAAGACAAAGGCTGTTTCAATAGAAGGTTGATTTCCGTAATTAATCGGTATTTTTCTATAGGCATCATCCAATTCACTGGAATGGGATTTTCCTGAAGTGAAATCTAACGCAACCGCAGTTTCAAAAGATTCATTTAACTTGTCCGCTGCAGCGTCATTTCCTCCCATTAATTTGGCAAGTCCTTCAAGATCTTGCGGCACATACCAAGTTGCTTGCGCAGCACTGGCTTCAACAAATCCATTTTTTACTTCATACGGATCAAAAGGGGTTTGCCAATTTCCATCATGATCTTTAGGTCGCATCCATTTGGTTTCTGAATCAAACACATTCTTCCAGTTATTTGATCGTGACATAAACAACTTATAATCCTCTTCTTTACCTAAAGCTTTTGCCATTTGAGCCAAACACCAATCTTGATAAGCATATTCCAAAGTTTGACCTGCACCTTCTTGATGCCCTGCATATTTGCCCTCTAATGGATAAGGGACATACCCTTTTTCAATATAATACGCTAAACCTCCCCCTTTTATAGTTGTGTGTTCATATCCAGACTTTCCCATTGTACCACCAAGTAGGTGGTTTTTCTTCATTCCTTCGTATGCCTTTTCCACGTCATAATTTCGAATTCCTTTCATATAGGCTCCAACAATAAACGGTGTAGAAGAAGCTCCAGTCATTACATGCGTATAGTTTCCTCCTGACGGGCCTCTTGGAATAAACCCTCCATCATCATACATGAGTAACATTGAATTTATGAATTCCTCCGCAATTTCTGGATATACCAATTCCCATAAGGTAGTAATTGTCCATTGTGCTCCCCAAAAAGAATCTGAATTGTAATGATTGAACTTTGGGTTACCCTCCGCATCTAAAGGAATTTCCCTTGTTCTAGGGGTATCTCCTGTCATATCGCAGTATTGGCCATTTGCATCACTAATTATGCGTCTTCCTTGCAATGACTTCCATAAATCTGTATAAAAACGACGTTGCTGCTTCTCTGTATTTCCTTCAATTTCAATACGTCCTAAACGTTCATTCCACTCATTTCTAGATGCTGCAACTACCTTATCAAAATCCCAATGATTCAATTCTGTATCTATATTGAGTTTTGCCTGTACGGCACTTACATAAGAGATACCTACTTTCATCAACACAGGTTTTGCACTATCATTTAAGGTTAAATAAATACCTCCGTTTTCCCCATCGAAGGTATCTGTTTCCCCAAGCAATTTCTCATCTTTCCAGGACTGCATATTCTTAAAACCATCCTTTAATTCTATAAAAAAATAAATGTAGGTGTCTTTTGGCCTTCTAATGGTTTTTGCCATTAGGGTATATCCACTTATCTCTTTGTTGGAAATTTTGTCCACATGGCCATATTTTGTAGCCGATGGACCAAGTACGGTTCCCAAATCCAATAAAATGGAATTATTATCTTCTCTATCAAAAGTATATCTGTGAAATCCTACCCGAGTTGTTGAAGTCAATTCAGCATTGATGCCATAATCCTTTAATTTGACTTGATGGTAACCCGGAAAAACCGTTTCCTCATCGTGCGAATAAGCAGATTGGTAGGCATCTGGACCTAAATGTCCCTTGAAAGTACCCGTTGTAGGCATAACGGGTACGCCCGATAACTGCCAGGCATGAATATGACTAAAGAATTTAATTGAATCCACTTCATATCGATATCCTGAATTCCAAGCGCCATCGATGGCCATATCCGGGCTTAAATTCACCATCCCGAAAGGTCTGCTGGCCGAAGAAAAATAAAACCAACGAGAATTCGCAGCATCCAAAAAAGGGTACACCTGATCAACGGGTTCTACAAGGTCGCTTAGCTTTTCATTATTTTCATGACAACCCCAAATAAGCAATGGTGAAACAAGAAAAAGAATTAATCGAAATTTGAGTTTTAGTCTCATATAGTGCTTATTTTATTGTACGAGCAATTATTTGTTAATGTACGGCTGTTTGGTAATTTGTTTCTGTTGGAAGTTCCAATAATTCTTCTTCGGTATTTTCAGAACCCTTTTTCGGCTTTTCTGTGCGAAGCTCCTTGATCTTTTTTGGTTAAACCTTTAGGCCTATCGGAAAAGGCATTTGAAACATAGGAAATGATATCTGCAATATCTTCCAGTTAAGGTCTTGTTATTGACCAAGCCGGGCATGGCATGATTGAATTCATACAATTGGCCGTTCACATTTACAGGGTATTTTGAACATTGAGGATGCTGTTTTATCTATTTCTTTCATCATTTAATTCCGCCAAAAGTTCCTTCACTTTCTCTGGTTTCTCATTGTACAAATTATTTGTTTCCGACGGATCTCCCTTTAAATTATATAATTGGCCAGCAGGCTCACCGGGTTTAGGGTCATAGGTTGCAGGAGTAGAAAAACCTCCTGAGCCTCTTTTTTCAATGAGTTTCCAATCTCCTTTTCTTATGGCAAAATGACCTCTTGATGAATGATGAATGATGGGTATTTCCTTCTCAACATTCTTTTTATCATTTAAAAGAACAGGAAGAATACTTTGACTATCTTCTGCTGAATGTTCATCTAATTTTACGCCAAGGACCTCAGCACAGGTTGCCATTAAATTTGTCAAAGTAGTTTTAAAATTGCTTTTACTACCAGCCTCTATTTTTCCTGGCCAACGCACAATAAATGGAACTCTGTGACCACCTTCATAGGCATCTGCTTTCATACCTCGATATATAGAAGCCGCTCTATGATCAAACCTTTCTATAAAATCCGGTTTCCAAAAAGGCCCGTTGTCACTAGTAAAAATTACGATTGTGTTATCTGATATGCCCGTCTCTTCTAAACTCTTTAAAAAATCACCAACTTGATCATCTACCATTTGTACAAAATCGCCGTATTGTCCAGCTCCAGAACTTCCATCATAATTTGGTTTAGGAACCCATGGTGAATGTGGTGCGGCCAGAGGTAGATAAAGAAAAAATGGGTCTTTGTCATTGGCATGAGTTTCCACAAACTTTTTACCCTGGCTTATAAATTTTGGTAAGACATCATAAAAATCGAAGCTTTTGGTGACTCGGCCCGGTCTCCAGAACGCTCCAGTAGCATAGGATCCGGTATCCAGATCATTACCGGGTGTATGTTCATTGGGCAGTTCGGTTAAAACATCATTCTCCAAATAGCAATACGGCTCCATATCCAATGAGGCTGGCAATATGTAACTGTAGTCAAAGCCATGGTCTAATGGTCCATCGGTAGGTTTTTTAGTAAAATCAACCCAGTCCCCATTCATTTGAGTGACCATACCATATTCATTGGCCGATGTGGTCTTATTGTTTATTGAATCTTTGAATTCTTCCTTCAGTACCCAATCCAATCCAAGATGCCACTTTCCAACAACTCCTGTGGTGTAACCGTTCTCTTGTAAAAGTGACGCTGCTGTTGTTCGCTCCTTTTCCAATAATGCCTTCCCATAACCTCTCAGTACGCCTTGCGGCAATCTGCTCCTCCAGCAATACCTTCCCGTAAGGATACCATATCGAGTGGGTGTACAAACTGCGGAGGGAGAATGCGCATCCGTAAAGCTCATTCCTTCAGAAGCCAGTTGATCGATATGAGGTGTTTTTATTTTAGAGGCCACATTGTAAATTGATACGTCTCCATATCCCATATCATCTGCCAAAATATAGACAATATTGGGTTTCCTAATAACCTCTTTTTTCTTGCATGATATACCCAATACTCCAACGAGTACAGTTAAAGTAATCAGTCCAAATATTGTTTCTTTCTTCATTGTGGTATGTATACTAGTAAGTTGTTAATTTTTTAAATCCGGGGAAATAACTCATCTCACTAAACTTAAATTTTCCATAAATGCCTAAATTTCAAATAACTAGGTCAAATATTTTAACTAAAAATTGGTTGTTTATTTAAATCACAATTATTTTATTTGCAAATAATTGCTGCAATTTAAAAAATATTTATAAAGCTATAACCGTATTGATCGCATTCAAGTTTTGATCTTTTAATCAATTAAACCAAAGGCCCTAGGCATCCAAAGGGATAATTCAGGAATGTAAGTAAGTAATAGAAGTACTAGAACCATGACAGCCAATAAAGGTAATAAAGGTCGAATTACTTTAGTCACAGGTACTTTGGCCACACCACTACCCACAAACAGCAAGGTACCCACCGGAGGCGTACAAACACCAATACATAAATTAAGTACAATAATAATCCCAAATTGAACTGGGTGCATTCCCAAAGCAACTGCAACGGGTAGGAATATGGGTGTAAAAATCAATACAGCTGGTGTCATATCCATAAATGTTCCTACAATCAACAAGGTAATATTGATCAACAACAATACCACCAGTGGATTCTTGACAGATTCAACCAAAGTTTCTGTCATCAACTGTGGGATACCTTCAAAGGAAAACAACCAGGACATGGCCATGGAAGTCGAAATCAAAAACATGACTATGGCCGTAGTGCTTGCACTTCTCAATAAAATGGGTCTAAAATCCTTAAATTTTAACTCCCTGTTCAAAAAGCCCAATAAAATTGCATAAACTACTGCTATAGCGGCAGCCTCCGTAGCAGTGAAAATCCCTGCTACAATACCTCCCACGACAATAACCAATAAAGTGAGGCTCAGAAAGGCATTTCTGAAATCATGGAAAAGCTTTTTAAAACTTACCCGATCGGCTTTGGGTAGTCCTTTTCTTTTTGCATAGATAAATACCATGACCATTAAGGCCAAGCCCACTAATATACCCGGTATATACCCCGCGATGAATAGGGCAGCCACCGAAGCGGTTCCTCCGCTGGCAAGCGCAAAAACTATTAAAACATTACTGGGTGGAATCAATAGTCCAGTAGTGGAAGCGCTTATATTCACGGCAGCACTGAACTCCCGTGGGTATCCTTCTTTTTCCATTTTATCGGTCAAAGTACTTCCAATGGCAGATGCCGCAGCTATGGCTGAACCTGAAATAGCACCAAACAACATTGCCGCAATGATATTAACGAAGGCCAATCCCCCAGGTAAACTCCCAATCAGGGATTTTGCAAAATCTATCAAACGCTTAGCTATTCCCCCGCTGTTCATAATCTCTCCGGCCAAAATGAAGAAGGGTATGGCCAGCAACGCAAAATTATCAATGCCAGTGGTCATTCTTTGACTCACCGTTGTTATTGAAGGCATAAATGCAATATTCAAGACTAAGGTAAGTATGGTAGAAATACCTATTGAATAAGCAACGGGAACACCATAGGCCAATAATCCAAAAAAGCTGACAAACAATACAATAATACTAATGGTCTCTATGCTCATGACTCGGAATTCAAAGTTCTTTTGATATGATAGATTGAAAAGAAAATTATTATAGCTCCACTAATCGGTACAATGGCATATACAAAACCAAGTGGCACTAGTAAAGCAGGGGATATCTGCCCCAATTTAAGCGTGGTATACACCAAATTCCCTCCTCCCATGATCATGACCACCAGGGCGAATACTGCCATAGCCAACTGGATAATTTTTTGTCTTTTTATCTTTTTTCCTGATGGCAATTTGGATAGTAGAAAATCCATCGAAAGGTGCCCTTCCTTTTGACCATTGATATAGGCTGCTCCCAATACCGTTAACCAAATCAATGCAAAACGAGCGAATTCTTCTGTAAAAGAACTGGATTGTCCCACAACATATCTGGATACCACTTGCCATACTACATCCAAGACCAACAAACTAAAAATAAGTACCAAAAAGGTTTCTATGGCTTTATTCAAGTGTTTATATACTTTTTCCATTAGTTCTCCTTTATTTTAGTAATAAGTTCTTTCAGATTGGAATCTTCCATTAATTCCTCCATGACCGATTCAGTCATGGCCGAAAAAAGGCTTTTATCTGGATGATGGATCTGTACTTGGGCTTTTTCAAGCACTTTTAGATTTTCTTTGACTGTTTCGCTCCAAAACACTTTTTGACGCTCTACACTTTCATCGGCCGCCGCTTGTAACCACCCTTTTTCCTCCTCACTTAAGTCGTTCCAAAATTTTGTGCCCACTACGACCACATCGGGTACCATACTATGTTCATCTACCGTATAGTATTTGCAGATTTCATAATGGTTCGAAGTCACAAAAGAAGGGATGTTGTTCTCTGCCCCGTCTACAACTCTTTGCTGCAAGGCCGTGTACAGTTCACCATAGGCCATGGGCGTTGCCGAACCGCCCAAGGCGTTAACCATGTTTACCGACGTCTGGTCGTTCATAACCCTAATTTTAAGCCCTTTTAAATCCTCAGGAGTCTTAACGAAACCCTCTGTAGTATAGAAACTTCTACTTCCGGCATCATAAAAACATAAGCCCCTAAGTAAATATTCACTTCCGCCTTCCAATATTTCCTTACCGATTTTACCTTCTAGAATATTGA
>CAZYQR010000094.1:0-8560 GCA_964649755.1 uncultured Maribacter sp.
CAGCGTAGGAAAACAGGAATCAAAATATATAAAAGGAACCAAATGTACATTGTCGGTAATGGGCCTTTGTGATGACCATACGGTGCAACCTTTACAGCGATTCAACGCACTTGAACGAGACCACATAAAAGCGTATTTAGCGGATTTTCCTTATGAAGACGAATACCCTACCATATGAACTATGAACTGAGCACCATTGATGTGGTCATAATTATGGCATACGGACTTGTTCTTCTGTGTATGGGTGTTTACTTTTTTAGAAAGAGCAAAACCTCAGAACAGTTCATGGTCGCGGATCGAAGTATTCCCGCTTGGGCTGCTGGTATCGCAGTAATGAGCACCTATACCAGTAGTATATCTTACATTGCCGTTCCTGGAAAGGCATTTGATGACAACTGGCATCCTTTGATTTTTGCACTTACAGCCATACCCGTAACCTGGTTTGTTGCCAAGTACGTAATCCCTCATTATCGTAAGCATAAAATCATATCAGTATATAGTTATTTGGAAGAACGAGTTGGCGGCTGGGGTCGTATTTATGCGTCATTTTCTTTCTTACTGTTTATGGTCGGAAGGGTCGCGGTAATCCTATACTTATCTTCGTTGCTATTGTCTTCGTTCGTAAATGCCGATATCGGCTCGGTAATCATGATTGTTGGGGCTATTACCATCATCTATACCCTAATGGGAGGCATGGAAGCTGTCATTTGGACAGATGTAATGCAGTCTATCATTATGATAGGAGGTATATTTTTTGTGGGCTACATGCTAACCACAGAGGTTTTTGCCCAGCCATATAATTTGATTCAAAAAGCTTTTGATAACAACAAGTTCAGTCTAGGGGATTCTAACTTATCTTTTAGCAGTCGAACCATATGGGTAATGGTTATTTATGGGGTTACGGAAAACGTGCGCAACCTGATTGCCGATCAAAATTTTACCCAGAAATACAGTTCTGTAGCCACCGAAAAGGAAGCTAAAAAATCGGTATGGATTGCTATGTTGATCTATTTGCCTTTGACCGCTATTTTCCTTTTTATTGGCACCGCCTTGTTTTCTTACTATGGAGGAGATGCACATATGCTGCATGAAAGTATCGCCAAAGGCGATCAAGTATTTCCCTTTTTCATTGCAACCCAACTTCCTGTGGGTATTAAAGGTTTAATGATTGCGGCGATTATGGCCGCTTCTATGAGCACTGTTGATTCAGCCCTCAACAGTTCCGCAACCGTTTTTTATATCGATTTCTATAAGAAATACATCAACGCAGATGCATCCAAAAAGAATAGTCTTAACATACTTCGATGGTCGACAATCATATGTGGTATTTTAGGTATTGGTTTTGCCTTCTTAATGATTAATGCCAAAAGTGCGTTGGATGTATGGTGGCAGATTTCAGGTATTTTTGGCGGGGGCATCTTAGGCTTGTTTCTATTAGCTATTTACAATGTGAAGATTACCAAGCTCCAAGGAATTTTGTCAGTTGTCTTTAGTATTTTAGTCATTGTTTGGGGTACTTTTTTAAGAGATTTATCAGCGCCATATACCTGGTTGCAATGCAACATAGACCCTATAATTATTGGTGCCGCATCTACCGCAGCCCTAATAGGATTAGCTTTGTTATTTATGTTCTGGAATAAAAGGAGTCCTGAAGATGTACAAAAGTCTGAATAGAAGTTTAGTCCCAGATTCCTTTCTTCACAGGAACGAAAAACTACTCAACAATCTCCATCTTTTTCAATAAGAAGGAGGCATTCATATTCTGGCAAATTCCTGTTTTGAATTTGTAATCAAAATGCAATTCGTCATTAATGATTTCAGCATCAAAATAAAAGTTTTGGACCTGCGGTAAATCCTTAGCTGCATCACATAGGCTTAAATCATGAGTTGCTATGATTCCTGTTGATTTTGAAGTTACCAGTTTTTCAACAAATTTCCTGGATCCAATCGCCTTATCCGTACTATTTGTGCCTTTCAATATTTCATCCAAAACGATAAAATAACGGTCGCTTTTAATTTCATCAACAATGAATTTCAAGCGTTTTAGTTCAGAAAAGAAATAGGATTCATCATCAGTAAGCGAATCGGCCGTTCGCATGCTGGTTATCAATTTTATAGGGGTGTATTCCGCACTCGAGGCACAAATGGGCAATCCTATGTTAGCCATCACAATTTGTAGGGAAACCGTTCTTAAAAAGGTGCTTTTTCCCGCCATATTGGCTCCTGTAATAATAAAAAACTGCTCATTATCAATTTGAAAATCATTCGAAATCCTCTTATCTGGGTCCAATAAAGGATGTCCTGTATCCTTTGATATCAAGACGGGTTTCTCATCCAAAATCATTGGAAAAGAATACTCGGGATGGTTAAAGACAAAGTTCCCTAAACTATTATAGGCATCAAAAAATGCTATTACCTTGAACCATTCTTCTACAGAACTTCCATACGCCTTTATCCATTTTTCAATCTGAAAACAAGTGTATAGGCTTCTTAGAAAGAATCCATTACCAAAAATCAGGTAAATAATATTGTAGTTTTGATCTAGACTGTTCAAAAGCTTTGAAAATTCCCTAAGGACCAAAGACGTTTTCTGTTTATCATTTACGACCCGTTCCCTTTTTTCTTTTAAAAGTGAAGACTTGAATTCAGTTTCCTCAAGAATGGTCAATAATTTGTTGTATTGTTCAAAGGTGCTTTGAACTTTAGAAGTATCTGAAGCCAGTTTTGTGATTTTCTTTGTGAATATCCCAGTAACTCCCAATCCGAGCATAAGCCAAAAGAACAACATCGATTCTGGTAAAATACTTAGAAAATAAAGTACTATAACACCAATGGATGCCAAGGAAAACACCCAAGGCAAATATTGCATCATATTTGGAATAAAGGAAGTATAATTACTTAGCCACTTTATTATTACATTGGTTGAAGTTTCCGTTTTGGCCAAAGAAGCCACGGCAGAAAACTCTTGTCTCCACATCGGCATCTGACCTAATTCCTCGATAGCTTTTTGCTTCGCTGGAATATCCGCTATAGAATTCTCAAGCAATATGGACGAAAAAACCTCACTACCTTGTTTTAATACCGTTCTGTTTGCATATTGATAAAATGAACCCCGCCCAAACAAATCAATGTCCTGACTAAAATAATGGTCCGGGTTCTTAAACTCATTGCCATCGGGCAAATGATGGAATTTTCGTTGAAGCACTTCAATTTCTGTGGTATTTATTTTCAACAATGCTTTTAATCTATCCCTTTTATATTGTAAATCGGAATGTCTTGAAACAAAAAAAACAAAAAGAACAATGGTGATTGCAACGATAGCCCAAACCAATCTTGCACTGTCAAAAGAGAAATATACACCGATTAACGCTGTGCAAAAAATGACCAATCGTAGCATACTCGAAGCATACAATTGTTTTTTTACTTGTGACAATTGACTTTTGTAATTCGAGATTTGACTGTTGTAAAACGCTGTAAGATCTTGCATTTGGGAAATGGCTTTTAAAGCCTGTAAAGATAATTAAACTACGCTAGCTTTTGCTCTTGGCATTCAGCATTGCAATCTGCCCTAAATGATAGATGTCATGCTGGGCAATACTCTTCAAAATAGGACCAAAATCATACTTTTTGCCAGGCACTTTTTCATCAAGAAGTTCATCCGTACAATTGGCCAAAAGTTCCAAGAGTTCTTTCTGCGTATTGCGAATTTCTTGCTTCATTAAATTCCACTCCTGCTCGTTACTGATATGAATCTGTGTCCAATCATTCAATTCATCAATAATGATGTCATAAACCACATCGCCTTGCAATTTTTTCAATACGAAAATTCGCCAGTTAATCATATGCTGTACTAAAATTGCTATAGTTTTGTTCCCATAAATTTGGTCATTCACACATTGCCAATCCACGGCATCCAATTTTTTCATAACTGAATCACCATACCATGGTTTACCATCAAAACATTCTTTTAAATCGGCAATGATATAATCAAGTCTATTTCCCATCACTTATTCTAATGCATCTAATTCCGCTTTTAATTTCTTGGTAAATTTTGAAACCACTAGGTCATAGGAATGATCTACCAATTCCATAATCAATTTTGGTGGAAGATTTTCCAAGTAAAGTGTATTCCAATGTACCTTGCTCATATGGTATCCCGGGGTAATTATACCGTCATGTTCCTCTCGCAAAACAATTGCTTTTTCAGGATCACATTTGAGGTTGGCTTGCGAAGGAATTCGTTCTAATGGCACTAAGGCGAACATTTTGCCCATGACTTTGAATACCAACGTTTGTTCATCAAAAGGAAACTCTTCTGTTATGCCTTTTTTTGAGATACAATATTCCCTAAATGCTTCAATATGCATATTCTAAGGTTAAATTCCTGCGGAATCGTAAACTATAACCTTGGTCCAAAGATGGCTCGATTCCTCAATGAATAATTTATGTGGTGCCTCATCTTGATATTTTTGTTGGGCATCGGCCGATTCAAAAGTGACAATCAAGGAATAGGTAAATGACCCATCAACAACATCTCGACTAGCCCTAGGGGGTGTTCCAATAAAATTGGTTTTTGCGTAGGCCGAATTATTCAAAAACTTCTTCAGGGAAGTTTCAAAAGCAGTTCGATCCTCTTGATTATCCGGATTTGATAGCCAAAAATAAACAGTGTGTGCAAAATTTGCATCGAATTCTCTCATAGTGTTCTCTGTTTGACCATTACTGGCTATAGTGAAAGTTAAAAATAGTAATGTGCATATAATATTTTTCATTCATCGAATATTTTTTTTTGCTTTTCAGGTATCTTCAAAGCTTTATAATCCAATTTCCAGCCTATAGTCTCCACAATCTTTTCAATAAGAAGCACTGCTTCCACAGCTTCACGTTTTGCAGTATCCATCAAACCACTTTCAGGTATTTTTTCCAAAATGTGCTTTTTTGCCTCCTTATTCAATGAAGTAAGGTCGTTTGGCGTAAAAGTATTGAAGAGTCCGTTCTGAATATCATAAAATTCCAATTCCGGTTCAATTGAAATTACTTCAGGCTCAGGAAAATTGGTCAAGATTATTTCCTTCTTTTCATTATCGGCATGCATAAATATCTTCTGCAAGTCATATCCGATTTGGGCTTTGGCATTAATAACTATCAAAGCTTTCTTTTTGCTGCTCACCAAGCTCATAAAGCGTTCCTTGGTATTTTCATATTTATAAATTTCGGCAAAATCGCCTTCTACCGAAATAAGTTTACAAACGCTCTTTATTTTTTCTAACAGTACAGTAGATTGATATTCTGTGAGCTCTTTCCTCTTCTTTTTTCTGAATAACGAAAACATCCAATACATGGTTATGGCACCAAGTATTAATCCCATAAAAACCTCAAAAATGCTATCCATTTTTATTGCCAATTTCCCCTAAATGGGTGTACTTAAATCCTTTATCATATTTTAATCCGTATCCCAAAACCCTATCCAATGAGGAATGTGAAAATAAAATAATCCCAGATAACTGAATGATGGGTGACGAAAAATACATCCCCAAAAAATATAAAAGAATAGCCAATCCCTTATGGTGGAAAAGATTATAGGTGATAGCCCCAATTTTACTACTGAAAAGATAGCCCAACATTCCTATGTCTGGTAAGAGTATAAGTACCAAAAACCACCACCACTGGTATCCCAGTAAACCGAACATGAATATGCCAAGCACAAACATCATCAGCTCCTCAATTTTTAGCAATACTTTCATGAATCCAAAATTTTATATAATACAGGTCTGCTCGGTGAGGCGTCATTCTCAAAAGGCGCTACTTGTAAATTAAGAAAATAGGTGCCGTCTTCAATGGCATTTGGAACAAAGATAAATTCTGTAATCGTTGCTTGGTTACGTATCTTGCCATCCATATTCCAGAAAGCCCTATGTCCCAAAAGTGCTCCGCCATCTCTTTCTTTATCAACCGATGGTAAATCAATCAACAGATGTTCAACTCCTTTATTCACTAAAAATTGAACCGCCTCTTCTACGAGATAGGGGGGATTGGTATTTGAGTATTGTTTAGAGGTCTTATCCTTTAAATTAGGCAATGTCCTGATAATTACAGCGTCTCTCTTCTTATTCCCGAACGCATATTGCAATTGCTTTTTCGATATCACAAAATCATCTTGATATTTTTCTGGGGCGATAGTTAGTACCTCAGCATAGAAGAAATATCGACTCAGATTTTTATTGATGGAGTGAACTTCTTCGGTAAGGTGGCCCACACACTCCGTATGGGTTCCATGGGCATGGGGACTGAACCAAATATCATTGAAATTAATGGCCGCGCCTGCTGAAACTGCCCCAACAAATTCACCCTCGGTATGGGGTTCAATTTTGGGGTGCTCTATGTACCACGCATTGACATCAGATGCATCGCCTTTCATGGGTATTGAAATATCCAATGGGTTGGTTAAATCAATTGTATGATTTCTGTTATTTACTTTTATTGATGCTATCATTTATGCTGAACTTGTTTCAGTATTTATTTTAGTCTAGGACTTAAATCCTGTAAATCAGGATTTACTTTTTTTATCAAATTCCATTTCCAATCTTTATGCCAATTTTTTATTTGCTTTTCCCTAACAAAAGCATCGCTTAAATCTTCAAACTCTTCATAATACAGTAAAAATTTCAAGTGGTATTTTTTGGTAAACACACCACCTTTTCCTTTTCCATGTAGTCTTATCCTATTAAAAAGATCCTTTGTAGCGCCCGAATATAGTATAGTTCTTGTAGAATTGCTCAAAATATAAAAATAGCCTTTTGTCACACCTTTAAATTGATCCTGAAATGACTTCAGGACAAGTTAATCATAAATCCTGAATCTAGTTCAGGATAAATAGATCTGAAGCAATCCCATCTATCAAAAACTTTCCTTTTTTTGTGGCCACTAATTGGTCTTCTGACACTATCAATAATTGTTGTTCTACATATTTCTTAATTTGTTGGGTTAAATGCTTACTATATTTTTCGCCAAATTCATTTTGGATTCTTTCCATAGAAATGCCCCAACTTGTTCGTAAGCCTGTCATAACGTACTCATTGTACTTGTCGTTTTTAGAAAGAACTTCAGTTTCCATAGGCAATTCCCCTTTCTCGATAGCCTTGAGGTATTTTGGGTTATTGTTTATATTCCAACCTCTACGTTCACCATCATAGGAATGGGCGGATGGGCCAACGCCCATATACTTTTTCCCTAACCAATAGGCCGTATTGTTTTTGGAATAACAACCTGGTTTTCCGAAGTTGGAAACTTCGTAGCAATCAAATCCCTCTCTCGTTAAAACATCGTATAAAATATGAAACTGCATCTGCGCCTGTTCGTCGTCAACAGGTTTTACTTTTCCCTTTTTTATAAAATTCGCCAAGGCGGTTTTTGGCTCAACAGTCAATGCATAGGACGAAATGTGTGGAATACCAAAAGAAAGGGCCTTTTCAATATTCTGCCGCCAGCGTTCATTTGTCATATCAGGTATGCCGTAAATAAGGTCTATGGAAATATTGTCAAAGTACTGTGTTGCTTCTTTAATGCATTGCTCCGCTTCTTTAGCATTATGGGCGCGGTTCATCAACTTCAAATCTTCCTCGAAAAAAGATTGAATACCTATGCTCAAACGATTAATTGGACTTTTGGATAATTGCAGTAACTTTTCCGTGGACAAATCATCGGGATTGGCCTCTAAAGTTATTTCCGGGTTTTCAGCTACCTGATAATTTGAATAAACCACATTGATAAGATCATTGATTTCACTTGTCTCTAATACAGATGGAGTTCCTCCTCCAAAATAGATGGTCTCAACAATCTCATCTTTATACTCCACTTTTCGTAATTCCAATTCCTTTTGTAATGCCAAAACCATGCGTTCTTTCTTTCCCATACTAGTTGAAAAATGGAAGTCACAATAATGGCATGCCTGTTTACAAAATGGGATGTGGATATATATTCCGCTCATTTCAATGATGAATAAACAAATAACAATGAACAATTATTTGCTCTTGTTTATTCTTGTGGTTTTTAAAATTGAAAACATAATCTTAGAAAGTTCATCAGCATCACAAATCAAAGAATCTGCTTCAGCTGAAGCAATGTACTTTGAATCTTTCAACAAATTGAGCCAATACTTAGTTTCAAGACTCTCTTTATAAGCTATAGATATTTTCGCAGAAAAATCAGCCTTAGAAATTGCCCCATTAGCTTCAGAAATATTAGCCCCAATAGAAGTGCCTGACCGCAGTAGCTGTTTAGAAAGAACATACTCCTTATTATTGGAAATAAAATTCTTATATAAAATCACAATTTTCAATGCAAATTCATAGGACTTATCTGCAAGAGGATTGTTTTTGCTGTTCATTGCTTATTGCTCATTGGTCATTGCTCATTGTTCATTGTTCATTGCTCACTGTTCACTGTTCATTGCTCACTGTTCATTGCTCATTGCTCACTGTTCATTGCTCATTGCTCATTGTTCACTGTTCATTGTTCATTGCTCATTGCTCATTGCTCATTGCTCATTGTTCATTGTTCA
>CAZYQR010000095.1:0-8485 GCA_964649755.1 uncultured Maribacter sp.
AAAATTCTACTTCAGATTTTTAAAATTTCTTTTTGAAGCAGCTCAAATGCCTTATTTACAGCCTTTTGAACTATTCTTGTGCGCTGATTTCCCATCATGAACTTATCTACAAACACTTCATTTGGGGTAGCAATGGCTATGAAGACCGTACCAATATCAGCATCTGAATCACCTTTTGTGGGCCCGGCATTACCGGTAGTGGCAACTGCAAAATCTGAATTTAATAGCTCCTTTACATTTTTTGCCATGGCTTTTGCCACTTCTGCACTTACCACTGAATGCTTATCTATAAAGGCTTTTGGAACATTGAGAACATTGATTTTAGTCTCTGTTGCATAGCTAACTATACTACCCTTAAAATAAGCTGATGCACCTGACATTGCCGTAATTTTTTGGGCAATTCTTCCACCGGTACAACTTTCTGCTGTAGCCAAGGTCATTTGTTTTGCAGTGAGTAATTTAGCCACAAACTCTTCTATGGTCTCATCATCGTCAGTGCCATAAAAAATATCATCAATTAATGGATGTAATTTTTTGATTTCTTCTTCAATGTTATCCTCAAGTACTTTTTGGTCCGGACCTTTTGCCGTTAAACGTAACCTAACTTTTCCCAAATTAGGTAAATAGGCCAATTTAATGAAAGATGGTAAATTTTCTTCCCACCCTTCTATTCTATGAGCAACGGCACTTTCGCCAAGCCCATAGGTTATCAAAGTTTTATGAATAATATAAGGTCTTTCAAAATCCTGGATTATTTTCGGAATGACGGCATTGATCATTAAAGCCTTCATTTCAAAAGGCACTCCTGGCAGAGATATAAAGGAAACGCCATCAGATTGCATCCACATTCCTGGGGCAGTACCATTGGCATTATGCAATACAGTCGCTTTTGAAGGCACCATTGCTTGTTGTTTGTTCACCTCTGAAACGGGCGTTGAAATAAAGCTTGCGAACAATTCCTCGACATGTTTTAAAACGGTCTCATTCTTAACGAGGGTGTCATTGAAAAACTCGCAAAACACATGTTTGGTAATATCATCTTTAGTAGGTCCCAGGCCCCCAGTAACAATTACAATTTGAGCCCTTGCCTTTGCTTCCTCCAAAGCCGCCAAAATGTGTTCACGCTCGTCTTGAACTGATGTTATCTGATAAACGGAAACACCAATTTTATTGAGTTCTTTGGCAATGAATGCTGAATTGGTATCAATTATCTGACCAATGAGTATCTCATCGCCAATGGTAATGATTTCTGCAAACATTATAGATTAAAATCCTTTTTAAGCTCCGAAACGACTTGGTAAATGTCCTTTTTCAAGACTGGGAATACATCACGAATCTCGCTTATATTGGCAGCGTTTTTACCCAAGGTTTCTATTTGTAGCGCCGTTGCCCTTGATTGCTCCATACCCAATAAATCAACATTAGGTTTTATCTTATGGGCCAATTGATATACTTGTTCATGGTTTTGTTCTTCCAATGCATTTTCTAGTCCTTCAAGATCCTGAGGTACTTCCTCCAAGAAGACAGATATTACAGAGTTGATGAATTCCTCATCACCATCAGCCATTTCATTTAATTTATCAAGATTGTATATCATTATTTTATTTTTACTGAAAAGAGTTCCTGTCCTTCTAACTTACCCGAAAGATAGTCATTTGTTGCAATCTGACCAACACCGGCTGGTGTTCCCGTATACAAAATATCTCCCTTTTTGAGGGTAAAGTATTTTGAAACATAGGCAAGAAGCTCATCTATTTTCCAAAGCATAAAGCTGGTATTTCCTTCTTGAACCAGTACATTATTTTTTAATAGGGAGAATTTTAAATTGTTCAAATCCTTAAAATTGGATTTTGGAAGCCATTTTCCTATTACTGCCGAACCATCAAAACCTTTTGCCTTTTCCCAGGGAAGTCCTTTTTGTTTCAATTTTGTTTGAAGGTCCCTTGCCGTAAAATCAATGCCTAAACCAATTTCATTGTAATATTTGTGTGCAAAGCGTTCCTCTATATGTTTGCCTACCTTACAAATTTTTACCAACACCTCAACCTCATAATGTACGTCTTGGGTAAAATCGGGAATATAAAAATCCTGCTCTTTCGGTAAAACCGAAGAGTCGGGTTTTATAAATACTACAGGTTCTTCGGGCCGTTCATTGGCCAACTCTTTAATATGTTCCGAGTAATTTCTACCAATGCAAATAATCTTCATAATTGGTCTTATTCCTTCAATAATTTTAGACTTATGGCTGGTATCAAATTTTCAGAATTATCCTTTGATTTCACTTTAAAGTCTGTCCAGCTACCCATACCATACACCATGGCTTTGAAATTTTGGTTCTTATTATATACAGCGCCGAAGGTAGGCGCAAACCTGTCTTCGACAATTTTCTTTTTTGAAATTGGATGCTCAATTGTATTCCGATACCAATTATTAAGTACAAATAACCACTCTACACCAATATATATACCGCTTTCAGAAATTATCAGATGTAAGGGACCCAAGTCTATTGAAACAAAATCTTCTTCAACATTGGACTCAAGCACAATGCTCTTAAGTAAAACATCGTTGTTTGGCTTTTTGGTCTCTGTATCGACATCATAAATACGCAATCTAAACTTGGAAGTGGGCCTTTTGAATTTATTGTTTTTTTGAAGGAACACGGTGACCTTATCAATATATTTTTCCTGTGCTCCTATATTAGGAAAGTAAAGTGCCAATACCCATGGTGTAGCCGAAGATGAGAATCCACTCGTTAAACTATAACTGCTAATGGGATTCAACACATCCGAATTCCCAAAAGATTCAGATACTACCACCTCATCCAATTCAAAGGATTCATCAACCATTTCAAATCGCTTAGCCTTGAAAATATCTTTGGCAACTACAATGGTATCTTTATAACCCAAAGATGAAATATGTACTTTTTTTTCTAAATATGGAGTTGGTAAATCCAGAAAGAAATGCCCTTTTTCATCAGTGGAAGTACCTTTTAATGTATTTAAAAAACTAAGATTTACATAAGGAATGGGTTGCTTGCTTTTATGGTCGAAAACATGGCCCTCAAAAAGGATTTCCTGTGCACTTAAATTTAGGGTAAGTAATAAAAAAGTAAGTGAAAAAAGTCGCATTTAACCTAGCTTATTGTTTAGTCTACTTAATTTAATCTGTGTCAAGACTTTTTTAGTATACAACGGAAAATCAGCATTTAAGATCCACCCAAAATATCCTGGTTCCTTATCCAAGACTTCCAATACTTTTCGTCCTTTATGCTTTCCAAAGGAAAATATTTCTTCCTGATTTTCATCTAAAACAATAAATCCTGCAAAATCTACTGTTTTTTTATGGGTGGAAAACTCCGCCAATTTTTTGATGTTATTTTCCAATTCGGGATAACGGTCTAATTGGGAAAGCAATACCTCATAGGTAGCATTTGTATCGGCAGCTGCGCTATGTGCGTTCGTAAGGTCTTTATCGCAATAGAATTTGTAGGCAGCTTCCAAGGTTCTTTTTTCCATTTTATGGAATATGGTCTGAACGTCAACTGAAACCATATTTTTCATCTCAAAGTCAATATCAGCACGTAGCATTTCTTCTGCCAATAACGGAATATCAAAACGGTCAGAATTAAAGCCCCCCAGATCACTATCTTTTATCATTTTATATATGTCCTTGGATAGCATTTTGAAAGTGGGTTCATTCGCCACTTTTTCGTTTGAAATTCCATGAATCGCAACAACTACTTCAGGAATTTGCATTTCAGGATTTACCAACCAAGTTTTGCTCTCTTTATTTCCGTTCGGATAAACCTTTAAAATGGAAATTTCCACAATTCTGTCATGGGCCACATTCATGCCTGTGGTCTCAAGATCAAAAAAGCATATTGGTCTCGTTAGCTTTAACTCCATACCTCTTAAAATTTAAGCAAAGATAAGTCTTAGAAAACTTTAACGAAATGAATAATTCCAATTATTAGGCAAGTAATTTCTTTTAATGATTTTACAGACAATCACCTGATTGTAAGAATCCTAAAAAAGAATTATAATCGTGTATTTATAATAGTATAGTGGTTAAACCTCTCGATTCACATCCCAAGCCTCAAGGTAATCCGCAACCGATTTTGCGAACATGCTGCCCAATGCACCATTGACTACCCTATGATCATAACTATGTGAGATATACATTTTACTTCGAATACCAATAAAGTCACCTTCATTGGTTTCGATAACAGCAGGAATCTTACGAATGGCACCCAAAGCCAAAATACCTACTTGGGGTTGGTTAATAATCGGCGTTCCAAAGACACTGCCAAAAGTGCCGACATTTGTTACAGTGTAAGTGCCATCTTGAACTTCATCAGGTTTAAGTTGGTTGTTCCTCGAACGGTCTGCCAGATCATTTATAACTTTGGCCATACCGACCAAATTCAACTGGTCTGCATTTTTGATTACAGGAACAATCAAATTACCATCTGGTAAGGCTGCCGCCATACCTATATTAATGTTCTTTTTCTTAATAACTGTATCCCCATCAACTGAAATATTCATCATGGGATACTTCTTTAACGCCTTGGCTATAGCCTCCATAAAAATAGGCGTATATGTCAATTTTTCACCTTCTGTTTTAAAGAACGAGTCCTTCATTTTGTTTCTCCAATTCACAATGTTGGTTACGTCAACCTCAATAAAACTCTGCACGTGTGCCGAGGTTGAAATACTATCTAACATATGCTTGGCAACGAGTTTGCCCATTCGGGTCATTTCAATTACTTCATCACCACTTGATGCAACCACTCTTTGGACCTGCTGCTTTTCAATAACAGGCTGTATAACCTCTTTTACAATTACAGGCTCTTGTTTTTCAACATAAACCTGAGCTTTTGTAGCCCCAGAGGATTGTTTTGTTTCAACATAAGCTAAAATATCATCTTTTGTAACTCTACCCTCTTTGCCAGTACCTTTTATTGCATCTAATTCCGCTATCGGGATTCCTTCTTGCCTAGCTATGTTTTTAACCAAAGGTGAATAAAACCTATCTGAAGAACCAAAATCCTGAGTAGGTTCATTAACTGTAGCTTTTGCCACTTCAATTGTTTCAGCGACTGAAGCTATAACCTCCTTAGTAACACCAGGCAAGTCTTCCACATCCACGAGGGTTTCATTAGCTTCTCCATTAATTTCAATAACAGCGACAATATCTCCAACATTTATTATGTCATCAATATTGAAAAGTTTTTCAACCAGTACCCCATCAACTTCACTAGGCACTTCTGAGTCTACCTTGTCAGTGGCAATTTCAAAGACCGCTTCATCCATTTCAATAGTATCACCAACTTCTTTTAACCAAGAGGTCAATGTTGCTTCGGCAACACTTTCTCCCATTCGTGGTAATTTCAATTCAAATTTTGACATATTGCTAATTTGTACGCTGTTTTAGATAAATTATTTGCAAAATTAATAAATAATAACGCTATTTTCTAATATTATTATATTTCTAATTGGCCTTTAAGGAGTTCTCAAAAGGAATCCTATTCAAAATACTTCTTCCCAATGTCACCTCATCTGCATATTCCAATTCATCTCCTATCGCAATACCTCGGGCAATAGTTGAAGTTTTGATATCCAATCCTTCCAGTTGTTTGAAAATATAGAAATTAGTGGTGTCGCCTTCCATAGTAGAACTTAATGCGAAAATCAATTCCTTTATTTTACCTTCCTTGGCTTTATTGACCAAAGACGAAATTGTCAGCTCTTGTGGGCCAACACCTTCCATGGGAGAAATTTTCCCGCCTAAAACATGATAAAGTCCATTAAATTGATCTGTGTTTTCAATCGCCATTACATCACGAATATCCTCTACCACACATACCAAACTCTCATCTCGTTTTGGGTTGGTACAAATCTCACATAGTTCAACATCCGAGATGTTATGACATTGAGCACAAAATTTTACCGAATTTCTTAAATCTTCAAGTGCTGAGGACAATCTGGCTGTTTGCCCACTAGGTTGTTTCAACAAATGAAGTACCAACCTTAAAGCAGTTCGCTTTCCAATTCCCGGAAGTTGCGACATCTCATGTACCGCATTCTCCAATAGTTTTGATGAAAAATCCATAGCAGCAAAATTACACACTATTTTTTCTTTTTGTACTTTGCATTTGAAATTTATTTCTATGACAGCCAGCCATATTCTGCTCTTGATCGGGGCCTATTTCATCTTACTTTTATTGATATCGTATTTCACCGGGAAAAATGATTCCAATGCTGATTTTTTCAAAGCGGGAAAGCAATCACCCTGGTATTTGGTCGCATTTGGAATGGTTGGGGCTTCGCTATCTGGAGTAACCTTTATTTCGGTGCCTGGTTGGGTCGAAGCTTCGGAATTCAGCTATATGCAGGTTGTCTTTGGTTATTTATTGGGCTATCTAATAACGGCTTATGTTCTTTTACCCATTTATTATAGGCAAAATGTAACCTCAATTTATGAATATCTAGACGACCGTTTTGGATTTGTTAGCTATAAAGTAGGTGCGATTTCGTTTTTCGTTTCTCGGGTCTTGGGAGCTGCATTTCGGCTTTTTCTAGTAGCTATTGTCTTGCAACAGTTTGTGTTCGATACTTGGAATGTACCTTTTGAGGTAACTGTTACTCTGTCTATTTTACTTATATGGGTCTATACTTTTAGAGGTGGTATTAAAACCATTGTATGGACGGATACTTTGCAAACCCTATTCATGCTTATTTCAGTTGGCCTTTCAATCTATTTTATCTTGGAGCAATTAGATTGGAGTTTTATGGAGTTTTTAGCCTCTGATGAATTCAAACAATATAATAAAATTCTATTTGTCGATGATTTTATGGATAAGAACCACTTGATAAAATCATTTCTTGGGGGTATGTTCATAACCATTTGTATGACAGGTTTGGATCAAGACATGATGCAAAAGAATCTTACTTGCAAAACCCTGAAAGACTCACAAAAAAATATGGTGAGCTTTAGTATTGTATTGGTTATGGTCACTTTTGTTTTTATGCTTTTGGGAGCCTTATTATTCATTTATGCAGAGAAATTTCAAATTGCAACCCCTTTAATGGATGGAAAACCAAAATCAGATCTATTATTTCCTGAAATCGCCTTGAATAGCGGTCTAGGAATGACCGTGGCAATTACTTTTTTATTAGGTCTTATCGCTGCAGCCTATAGCAGTGCCGATAGCGCTTTGACTTCTTTGACCACATCTGTTTGTGTTGACTTTTTGGGTATTGAGAAAAAACCTGAAAATAAAAGGAAGAAGATTCGTAAAGCCACACATGTGGGCATGAGCGTATTATTGATTATAGTCGTTATCGCCTTTAAACACATCTTGGATACCAATGTTATAGACGGACTTTTAAAAGTGGCCTCATACACCTACGGACCGCTATTAGGTCTTTTCGCTTTTGGTATTTTCACAAAATATAAAGTGAAAGACAAGTATGTATGGATTGTGGCCCTATTATCTGTCGTAATAAGTTTCATCTTAGGCAAATTGCCACCGGAAAATTTGGGGGGATATGTCTTTGGATATGAGTTACTACCTTTAAACGGATTGATAACCTTTATAGGACTCTTACTTATTAGAAAAAAATAAGTGAAAAAAAGCAAGTAATTATTAGTATTGATTGGTTGCCAATAAAACCAAAGTACAGGCGATGACGACATCAACACCATTTTTCTCTAGTAATTTGTAAAATGGAGGGTTTTCTGTTCCTGGGTTAAATATTACCCTTACAGGTTGTAGCTTAATGATGTCATTATAATAAGTTTCCTGCCTTTTAGGGTTTAAATACAAAGTAATCGTATGTATATTTAGGATATCATCCAAATTGGTACTAATTTCGACCCCGTGTATTACTCCTGCTTGTAATCCGTATGCTTTCGTGGCAATTCCTTTTTCCGCAAGACGATTTATTGCGATATTACTGTAGCGATTTGGTTTCAAAGAAGCCCCAAAAACAAGAGTGTCTTTCATTTGTTAAAATTATTTTGCAAATGTAACTTTTTTATGAAAAAGACGTCTTAGATATAATACAACATAGATTCATCCTTACTGAAGCATTATAAAGGTCGTTGGTAACGCTATATGTTTATAGTTAATGGTTAGTGTTTAGTATAGCCTATCAGCGAAAGGAACCCTGACGGTAACGTCAGGGTTTTATGGTTTTTATGCTTATTCTAAGTAAAAATTACATCAATTTGAATTACTAGCCCACTACTAACTTCTTATCTTTCTAGGCCAATTTGAATTTTCAGCATTTCAAAAAAGAATGTTAAAGTTCTAATTATTGGTAACAATGCTCATGATTTATCGTCTGTTATAACACAACTATCAAGTTGTCTCCAGTCAGGACATAACGAACAAAAAAATGATGAAAACAAGATTGTTTTTTGCACTGAATTTTCCCGTTGCAATAACAACCATCATTTTTTTAGATCAATAGTTGACTAA
>CAZYQR010000096.1:0-8469 GCA_964649755.1 uncultured Maribacter sp.
TTACTGGATTGTTGATCCAATCTCGTATGGCTTCATTGGTTGCATCTTTCAAGGTTCTACTACCTGATAGTGCAGGTCTCACTTCTGCCCCTAACATTTTCATTCGAGCAACGTTGGGTGCTTGACGCGCGATATCAATTTCACCCATATAAACCACACATTCAATACCCATAAGTGCACAAACTGTTGCAGTGGCTACGCCATGCTGTCCGGCTCCAGTTTCAGCGATAATCCTATTCTTTCCGAGCTTCTTTGCCATAAGAATTTGCCCGATAGTATTGTTCACCTTATGGGCTCCGGTATGGCATAAATCCTCTCTTTTCAGATATATCTTGGTATTGTATTTTTTTGAAAGTCGTTCTGCGAAGTACAAAGGTGTTGGCCGCCCTACATAATCCTTTAATAAGTGGTCAAATTCTTTCTTGAACGAAGGTTCTTCCATGATTTGGATATAGTTCAGGCGTAATTCCTCAGTATTCGGATATAGCATTTCTGGAATAAAAGCACCTCCAAATTCCCCATAATAGCCTCTTTCGTCTGCGTTATAACTCATTTTATGCTTTTTATAAAATCTTTCAATTTTCTTATATCTTTCAATCCGGGTTCTATCTCAAACTTACTGTTTACATCAATGGCATGACAATATCTGGATTCTTCTTGTCGCATGAATTTCTTTATGGAATCCATATCCTCCAAACCAATACCTCCACTTAGAAAAAATAGTTTTTTAGAGGGATAATCCTTCAATACTTCCCAATTGAATTTAAACCCATTTCCACCTGGCAATTTCCCTTGGGTATCGAATAAATAATAATCACAAACCGATTCGAATGGCTTGAGTTCTTCAAAATTGAATTCATCTTTTATCGAAAAGACCTTTATGATTTCGATACCTTTCAATTGCAGTTTCAAAGCTTTACAAAATTCTGGGCTTTCGTTACCATGTAATTGAACGGCCAAAAGTTGGTGTGTTTTAATTCTTTCTATAATCACCGCTATTTGTTCATCAACAAAAACACCTACCTTTTTAATGCTATGTGGTAAAACCGCTGGTTTCCCGGTAAAATTTCTTTTGGATGGTTTCCAGAAAATAAAACCTAAATAGGCTGGTTTTAAAGCCCCGACTTCCACAGTATTTTGGTTCATACCACATACCTTTATCTTAAGAGGTTCTCTTTTAGAATCATCAGTGTTTTTATGATAGTGGCTCATTTTAATTGAATATATTTTACTTAAGGGCCTTTATGAAATTAAGGGCACTTTTACCCGGATCCTCGGATTTCATAAAGTTCTCGCCGATCAAAAATCCTTTATAGCCATAAGGTCTTAATTCTTTAATGGCCTCGACGCTGCTAATGCCACTTTCCGATACTTTCACAAAATCATCAGGGATTATTTGTGATAGTGTTTTGCTGATTTCCAAGTTTACTTCAAAAGTCTTTAAATTCCGATTATTAACACCCAACATATCCAAACTTGGCATAATTGATTTTTGCAATTCCGCTGTATTATGAACCTCTAGTAATACATCTAAATGTAAGCTTTTGGCCAATTCTGAAAAAGTTTTGATTTCAGATTGAGTCAATATAGCCGCAATTAATAATATGACGTCAGCTCCATTTGATTTTGCCTCAATAATCTGATACTCATCAATGATGAATTCTTTCCTTAACAAGGGTATTTTGACCGCTGCCCTTGCAAGAAGTAAATCGTCGAGCGAACCACCGAAGTATTTACCATCAGTTAAGACAGACATCCCACAAGCACCAGCAGTTTCATAACCTTTCGCAACTTCATGCACGTTCAAATCTTGATTAATGACCGATTTTGATGGGGAACGACGTTTGTGCTCAGCAATAATTCCAGTCGCACTATTTCTTAAAGCATTGGCCAAAGAAATAGTTTTTCTATTGAAAAGAGGGGTGTTTTCCAAATGTGAAATAGGAATCAATCCTTTTTTTAGATCAATCTCTTTTCTTTTGTCAGCAACGATTCTATCTAGAATATTCATTCGTAATTTTAATTAAGCACTCAGTGCTTGCAGTTTCTTTAAAGCTTTCAATCCTTTTCCTGATAACAAGGACTCTTTTGCACTTTCAAATCCTTCTTTAGGACTCACACCATTCACAGTTGCTATAGCGATTCCTGCATTGGCACAGACTACATTGTTTTGAGCTTCAGTACCTTTTCCTTCTAAAATATTCATAAAAATCTTCGCTGAATCCGCTACGGTTTCTCCACCGATGATTTGGGCTTGTTTTATTCGAGACACTCCAAAATCTTCCGGATGCAATATGCCTTCGGACTTGTTGGAAATTGTTTTAGTAGCCCCGGTCAAGGAAATCTCGTCATAGCCATCCAAGGCATGTAAAACTGTAAAATTCTTATCGGTGTTTTGATAGAGATAACCATACATACGTGCCAATTCCAAATTAAATACCCCCACCATTTGGTTTTTGGGAAACGCAGGGTTCACCATAGGTCCCAACATATTGAAAAATGTTTTTACAGCAAGTTCTTTTCGTATCGGTGCTACATTTTTCATAGCTGGGTGAAATAGTGGCGCATGTAAAACGCATATACCAGCCTCATCAATTGACTTTTTAAGAAAATCAGCTTCGTTACTGAATTTTATCCCTAAAAATTCCATTACATTGCTACTACCACATTTAGAGGAAACCCCATAATTACCATGTTTAGTTACTTTAACACCAGCACCAGCCGTTACAAATGAGGCCAATGTTGAAATATTGAAGGTGTCCTTGCCATCTCCACCCGTACCGCATAAATCAATAGGGTTATATTCTGATAAATCAATAGCCAGACATAGTTCCAATAGTGCATTTCGGAACCCCTCAAGCTCTTCAATAGTTATACTTCTCATCATGTAAACCGTAAGAAAAGCAGCAATTTGGCTTGTATTGTATTCTCCTTTGGCGATATTGACCAAAACCTGTTTGGCATCTTCCTTTGTTAAGATGTCGTGGTTAATTAGTCTGTTTAGAATTTCTTTCATGTATGCTGATTTATTTCAGAATATAATTTAAGCTTAGTCTTTCAACCAATTTTTCAATATTTGTTTTCCTTGAGGTGTCAACACTGATTCAGGATGAAATTGAACGGCGCACACGTCATAATTTTTATGTCGTAAAGACATTATCTGTCCGTTTTCATCCACAGAGGTTACTTCTAAAACCTCGGGCATATTTGGGTCAACAACCCAAGAATGATAACGCCCAACTTCAATCTCTTTAGACATGCCATCGAATAAGATATCATCTTTGGTCACCTTAATCTTAGTGGCTATTCCGTGATATACTTCATCCAAATTAATCAATGATCCGCCAAATACTTCTGCGATGGCTTGCTGCCCTAGACATACCCCAAAAATACTCTTGGTAGGAGCATATTTAGCTATGATTTCTTTCAGGAGCCCGGCTTCATCTGGGATACCCGGACCTGGGGAAAGCACAATCTTATCAAAAGCATCAACCTCCTCCAATGTTAGTTGGTCGTTTCTTTTTACCACCACCTCACAATCTAAATCCTCTAAATAATGGACCAGATTATAAGTAAAGCTATCATAGTTGTCAATTACCAATATTTTTTTCATAATCATCTTGATTTTGGAAATTTTAGATTTTCTCCGCAATATCCAAGGCTTTGGTCAATGCACCCAGCTTGTTATAGGTTTCCTGTAATTCGTTTTCTGGATTTGAAACTGCCACCAAGCCAGCACCAGCTTGATAATGCAATTGGTGATTTTTGCTTAAAAAAGTTCGAATCATAATGGCATGGTTATAGTTTCCGTTAAAATCCATAAAACCAATAGCACCACCATAATATGTCCTATTTGTCTTCTCATATTTTTCTATAAGTTGCATCGCCATGTGCTTGGGAGCTCCACTCAAAGTCCCCGCTGGAAAAGTATCGGCCACCACTTTCATGGTAGTGATATCCTTTTTCTTTTGCCCGGTTACTTTGGAGACTAAATGTATTACATGCGAAAAGAACTGCACTTCCCTATAATTCTCAACACTTACCATATTACCGTTTCTGCTTAGGTCATTTCTGGCTAGATCCACTAGCATTACATGCTCACTATTTTCTTTATCATCTTCGGTCAATTTTTTTGCCAGTTCAGCATCTTTCTCATCATTCCCGGTTCTTTTAAAAGTACCAGCTATAGGATGTATCTCCGCTCTTCCATCACTGACAATCAATTGAGCTTCTGGTGAACTACCAAAAATTTTAAAATCCCCATAATCAAAATAGAATAAATAAGGGGAGGGGTTTACGGAACGTAGCGCCCTATATACATTGAATTCGTCACCTTTGAACCCTTGTGAAAATCTTCGGGACAATACCAGTTGAAAAACATCACCACGTTGACAATGTTTTTTTGCCAGAGCTACTTGTTCTTTATATTCTTCATCTTTGAGGTTTGATGTAGGTTTTCCCTCTTTATTGAAGTTGTACGAAGCAAAGTTCTTTACATTAAGAATGTGTTCAATCTCGGCAATATTACTTTCAGATTCGTAGCAATGAGCGAAAATGTAAGCCTCATTCTTAAAATGGTTAATGGCAATTATGTTTTGATATACTGCATAATAAATATCAGGAATGTTCAAATCCCCCTCCTTTTTACCAATCTGGATATCTTCAAAATACCTAACTGCATCATAAGCCATATATCCAAATAGCCCATTGTTTATAAATTTGAATGAATTTTTATCTGCTTTAAAGTTTTGACTAAAATCATGCACAGTTTTTACCACATCAGTATTAGAAGTGATTTCCTTGGTAACTATTTTGCCATCCGGGTAGTGCTCAAAAATGGTTTCATGTTCAATCTTAATTGATGCTACAGGATTACAGCAGATATAAGAAAAGCTATTGTCATTGGCATGATAGTCGCTACTTTCCAAAAGAATACTGTTCGGGAATCTATCACGTATTTTTAAATATACACTCACAGGAGTAATGGTGTCTGCGAGTATTTTTTTATGATGCGATTTAAATTGGTAATCCATGATTAAAGTATATAATTAAAAAAGGCCTGTCGTGATAGACAAGCCTTTTATATAGTTTTACTACAATGGTGCTTAGCTCACGACATTTTTCGTAAGTTACTCCACCACCATGTATTTGTTCCTTTGTTTTTCATTGCATCAAATATAGAAATGATTTTTAAAACAACAAATACGTTTTTTGTAAAATAAAAAGCCCCATATGCTTTTTGGTGTATGGGGCTTGTCTTGTGAGGTCAAGTTTATTAAAATACCAAATCAACAACTAGATCAAATTCGTCATAAATTGTTTTGTCGCCTAAATTATCAAAAAAGCTACCTGAACCATAACGAACATTGTACTCAGCCCTATCTACTTTTAATGTAGCAGTCGCTTTACTGCCATACACAGAAACGTCAAAAGATATGGTTTTGGTGATACCTTTTATAGTTAAATCACCTTTTACTTCATAAGAGTTTTTGCCTGAAGCTTTTACTTTAGTGAAAACCAATGAAGCAGTGGGATGTGTGGCTATACCAAAGAAATCATCTGATTTTAAATGGCCTTCCAACTTGGCTTTCATATCGCCTAAGTCGTCTGTTGTTATCAAAGAGGTCATATTAACTACAAATTCTCCTCCAGTAAGTTTTCCTTCATCAAAAATTAGGGTGCCTTCTTTTAAATTGACAGTGCCAGCATGTGACCCCGTAACTTTGTATGCTTTCCAGGTTACCGTGCTTTCTTCGGTTTTGACTTCTTTTTTTTCGCCATCTATAGGCTCAGTTGCTGTTGCAGTAAATCCTATTATTACAGCCAATGCTAGTACTAAAAAATTCTTTTTCATGTTTTAAATTGCTATTTGTTAATGTTTAAAAATTAAAATTTATTTAATAAAAAGTTCAATTGTTCCAATTCACTATTTGAGAATTGATGTAATAATTCAGATTCGGTTTGGGACATGGCTTTATCCATTTCAATTAATTTATCCGTACCCATTTTGGTTATATTGATTTCCACTTTTCTTCTATTCGATGGGCAAGTTATCCTATCTACATAGCCTTTTGATATTAATTTATCTACCAAACGAGTCGTGTTACTCATCTTAGTTACCATTCTTTCATTTAAGGTTGAAAGATTAGCTGGTTTCCCTATCTGGCCCCTTAAAATTCGTAATACATTGAATTGTTGTACTGAAATATCAAAAGGTTTCAACGCTATTGCAATATGTTCATTAATAGTATTGTTAACCAACATCATATGAATAATCGTCCTTCGTTCTTTAGGAATCTGCTCTTTGGTCTTAATACGTTCTTCTACATTCATGTATTTACAACAATTGTATATACAAATGTAATTGTAAAAAGCGCATTCTGATTCTATTGATAAGATAAAATTTTGTTAAAATTAGATATGGTATAAGCTAAGGAAACATGAATAAACCCATTATCGCTGAATTTTCAATAATTGTCTTATTTTTGCCACTTAAAATTCAATACTATGGCAGATTTATCTCAGGAAGATTGGGTAGAGCAGTTAAATGCTGATGACAATGCTTTTATTTTAGATGTAAGAACTCCTAGAGAAGTTGAAGAGGGTTATATACCAAATGCTTCCAATATCGATATTTATCTTGGACAACAGTTCTTAGCAGAATTGGAGAAACTGGACAAATCTAAAAGTTACTATGTTTATTGTAGGTCCGGGAACCGGAGCAGACAGGCATGCGCCGTCATGAACAATGTTGGTTTTGAAAATGCATACAATCTCGAAGGTGGTATTATAGCCTGGCAAGGCGAGGTTGCTCGATAGCGTCCATTAAAATAATTATTATAAAAAATCCCTCATTTATGTGGGATTTTTTATTTTAGGGCAATGCGAGAAGATTTACTCCAATTTATCTGGAAATATAAAAAACTGCAATTGGAACAAATGGTCACAACTAATAATGAGGCCTTAGTTGTTATTGATGTCGGTTTGCATAATCAACAGGCTGGGCCCGATTTTTTTAATGCGAAAATTAATATTGATGATCAACTTTGGGCAGGTAATGTGGAAATTCATATTAATTCTTCAGACTGGTACGCCCACCATCATGAAAAGGACATCAATTATGAAAATATCATCCTTCATGTGGTTTGGAAAGATGACATGACCATATATCGAAAGGATAATACTGAAATACCTACTTTAGAGTTATGCCATTATATCCCAAATAATATATTGAGTAATTATCAAAACCTATTTGAAAAGAAAAACACAAAGTTCATTAATTGTGAAAATGAAATTTCGGGGGTTGATGAATTCATTGTAATTAATTGGCTAGAGCGCCTGTATATTGAACGATTGGAGCAAAAGTCCATATTGGTCAATGAGCTTTTGGAATCTTCAAAAAATGATTGGGAAAGTATCTTATATATTTCGCTTCTGAAGAATTTCGGACTTAAAATCAATGGCGAATCATTTTTAAGTTTAGCTAAAGCATTCGATTTTCATATTGTTCGCAAACTACGGAAAAACCCACTTCACATAGAAAGCACCTTATTTGGATTAACCGGATTGTTGAATGATGATTCTATTGTAGATCCATACCATGCAGTATTGAAAAACGAATACCACTACATAAAACATAAATTCGATTTGAACGAAACAGGTGTTCTGGTTCCTGAATTCTTTAAACTTCGTCCGCCAAATTTTCCAACGATACGTTTATCACAATTTGCCAATTTATATAGTGAAAACCATAACTTGTTCGACAAGGTGATAAAGGCAACGACTATAGCTGACTTATACAAAATCTTTGAAGTTTCTGCCAGCGCTTATTGGGACGACCATTTTACCTTTGGCAAGAGGTCTTCAAAAAGGGCTAAAAAATTGACGAAAAAGTTTATCGATTTGTTGATTATTAATACGATTCTCCCTCTAAAGTTTAGTTATTCCAAACATCTGGGCAAAGATTCAAATGAGAGCCTACTAGCCATAATTAGCAGCTTAAAAAAGGAAGATAATAATATTCTGAAAAAATTTAGTACTTTGGGCATAGGTATAAAAACAGCTGGCGATAGTCAGGCTATTTTGCAGCTTTATAATGAGTATTGTTCTAAAAATAAATGCCTTCAATGTTCTATTGGTAGTAGTTTATTATACAGAAATAATTAGTTTTAAGCTATGAATATTTTCTATCAACTTTTATATTATTTTCAAAAAAGAGGCTTTGAAGTTTGTAGACGAATTGCCGAGCGTATGGGTATTCGCGCAAGGGTTGTTAGAACATCGTTCATTTACCTTACTTTCGTAACTTTAGGCTTTGGTTTTGCATTGTATCTTTTTTTGGCTTTCTGGTTAAAAATAAAAGATTTGGTACACACCAAGAGAACCTCTGTTTTTGACCTATAGAAATATGCTAAGACTTTTCCGTTCTAAAATATATATAGCCATTTCGTTAATGGTGGGCATATTAAT
>CAZYQR010000097.1:0-8450 GCA_964649755.1 uncultured Maribacter sp.
AGTAACTGGTCTAAATGCTTCACATATTTTTTCATATATTTCTTGAGAACCACAAGTTCTTAAAGTTGTATTCGAGAAGTTGGCATGCATTCCAGATCCATTCCAATCTCCTTTTACTGGTTTAGGGTGGTATTCAATATAAAAACCATATTGTTCAGTCAATCTATCTAATAAGTAACGGGCAACCCAAATTTCATCTCCTGCTTTTTTGGCTCCCTGAGCAAATAATTGAAATTCCCATTGGCCTGGCGCAACTTCTTGGTTTATTCCTTCAAAATTTAATCCAGCTTCTATACATAAATCTGCATGTTCTTCAACAAGATCTCTTCCCCATGTATATCTTCCACCTACAGAACAATAGTATTTACCTTGTGGTCCAGGGAACCCACCACGTGGAAATCCTAGTGGTAAATCTGTTTTCGCATCCATTAAGAAGTACTCTTGTTCAAATCCAAACCAGAAATCCGAATCATCATCATCAATTTTAGCTCTTGCGTTAGAAGGGTGCGGTGTTCCATCAGCACTTAAAACTTCGGCCATTATCAACCAGCCATTTTTTCTTACTGGATCAGGAAAAATAGCTACAGGTTTTAATAAACAATCGGAAGAACCTCCTGATGCTTGTTCTGTTGATGAGCCATCAAAAGACCAAATTGGGCAGTCTTCTAATTTTCCACTAAAGTCGTTTTCGACTTTTGTTTTGCTTCTCATGTTTTGAGTTGGTTTGTGACCATCTAACCAGATGTATTCTAATTTTGATTTGCTCATAATATTTGGATATTGTTGTTATAATTTTAAAGACGCACAAAAATAGGATAATTGTAAAATATATTTATTTTTTTAGGGGTTAATTATCAACAAGTGGTACATAATTCTCAACACCCCTATTTTTTAGGGGGTATTTTATCTAAAATATATTTTTACGTAACTTAAATTATTAAATCGTTAATTATTATTTTTGCTGAAATTGTATTTTAATTATGTCAAAATTAAGATTTAACGCTATTCTTGATAGTCAAAAAAGGTCACGAATTCTTATAGAGGAGCAGGGAAGACGTTCCGAGCAATTTGGTTCGAATGTTTTTAATGAGGATAAAATGCTACAGCATTTGACCAAAGATGCTTTAGCAAGTGTAAAAGGGGCTATTGTTTCCGGTTCAAAGATTGATCGTAAGATTGCGGATCAAGTCGCAGAAGCTATAAAAGGATGGGCCATTAATATGGGAGCTACCCATTATACCCATTGGTTTCAACCACTAACTGGTTCAACAGCTGAAAAGCATGATGCTTTTTTCGATCTTTTACCCGATGGTAGGGCATTGGAAAAATTTGGTGGAGACCAATTGGTTCAACAAGAGCCAGATGCATCTAGTTTTCCGCATGGGGGAATCAGAAATACCTTTGAGGCCAGAGGGTATACGGCATGGGACCCAACATCACCTGCTTTTATATATGGTACAACCCTGTGTATACCTACAATATTTGTTGCCTATACGGGGGAGGCTTTGGACAATAAAGCACCCTTATTAAGGGCACTGCATGCAGTGGATCACGCCGCTACTGCTGTTGCCAAGTATTTTGATAAGAATGTAACTAAGGTCAATGCTACCCTTGGATGGGAACAAGAGTATTTTTTGATAGATAAGGCATTGGCACAATCCAGGCCCGATATTGTTATGGCAGGCCGCACACTTGTTGGTCAAACGGCAGCAAAGGGCCAACAATTGGACGATCATTATTTTGGAGTCATTCCTGGAAGGGTTTTGATTTTTATGCGCGATTTGGAAAAAGAATGTACCAAATTGGGTATCCCGGTAAAAACCAGGCACAATGAAGTAGCACCAAATCAATTTGAATTGGCACCGGTTTTTGAAGAGGCTAATTTGGCGGTTGACCATAACCTATTACTTATGGATGTCATGGAAAAAGTGGCTGAAAACCATAACTTTAAGGTGCTTTTTCATGAAAAACCTTTTGCAGGTATCAATGGTTCAGGCAAGCATAACAATTGGTCCTTGGCTACCGACACAGGGGTTAATCTATTGAGTCCAGGTTCAACACCAATGAAGAACCTTCAGTTTCTTACATTCTTTGTGAATACCATAAAAGCTGTTGACGAATATGAAGAATTGTTACGTTCGTCAATTGCATCAGCAAGTAATGACCATAGATTGGGTGCAAATGAAGCTCCACCAGCGATATTTTCCATTTTTATTGGCACCCAATTGAGTAGGGTTCTGGATGAATTGGAAGGGGTTTCCAAAGGTAAATTGTCCCCAGAGGAAAAGACCGAACTAAAATTGAATGTTGTTGGAAAGATCCCTGAAATTATGCTTGATAATACGGACAGGAATCGTACCTCACCTTTTGCTTTTACCGGGAATAAGTTTGAAATGCGCGGGGTAGGTTCAAAAACCAATTGCGCGAAACCTATGACGGTCTTGAATACTATTGTGGCGAAGCAGTTAATCGATTTTAAAGGAGAAGTCGATGCATTGGTTGATAAAAAGAACCTTAAAAAAGATGAGGCCATTTTCAATGTCTTAAGGGAATATATTAAAACTTCAAAGCGAATTCGTTTTGATGGTGACGGATATAGTGCAGAATGGGAAAAAGAAGCAAAAAAGAGAAAACTTAGTAATAATAAAAATACCCCTGATGCTTTACAGGTATTGACTTCAAAAGAAAGCTTGGCTCTTTTTGAATCAATGAATGTGATGAGTGACGTTGAGGTCAAAGCGCGCCAAGAGGTGGAATTGGAAGCCTATATTCTTCATGTTCAAATTGAGGGTAGGGTTTTTAATGAACTCATTTATAGTTATATAATTCCTTCAGGAATAAAATACCAAAACAGGCTAATTAATAATGTTAGGGGGTTAAAGGATATTTATGGGGCATCGTACAAGAAACAGGCAAAAAGCCAATTGGTACTTATAGAACAGATCTCAGATCACATAGAAGCGTTAAAGAGCAAGACCGATGCAATGGTAGAAGAACGAAAGAAAGCCAATGTAATGATCGATACTCATAAAAAAGCCTACGCGTATTGTGAAAAGGTGAAACCCTATTTTGAAGAAATACGGTATCACTGCGACAAATTGGAACGTTTGGTAGATGATCAACTTTGGCCGCTGACCAAGTACCGAGAGTTATTGTTTGTTAAGTAAGCCCCTTCAATGTTCAGACGAATTTAAAAGCTCACATTTTGTGGGCTTTTTTTAACTAATCCACTATTTTTGCCACAAACAAAAGGAAATGGGCTCATCAAACAGTGAAAGATACAGTCAAAGAGGGGTTTCGGCTTCTAAGGAAGATGTGCACAATGCTATTAAAAACATTGATAAAGGACTCTTTCCCAAGGCTTTCTGTAAAATTGTTCCCGATTATTTAACGAACGATAAAGATTATTGTCTGGTAATGCATGCAGACGGTGCAGGTACAAAATCTTCTTTGGCCTACATGTATTGGAAAGAAACCGGTGATATTTCAGTTTGGAAAGGTATTGCCCAGGATGCATTGATCATGAATATTGATGATTTGATCTGTGTGGGTGCAACTGACAATATTATGTTGTCCTCGACCATTGGTCGTAATAAGAATTTAATTCCTGGAGAGGTTATATCTGCTATCATTAATGGTACCGAAGAATTGATTTCCGATTTGGCCGACCATGGTATGGTCATCCATTCCACGGGTGGAGAAACTGCCGATGTGGGTGATTTGGTGCGGACAATCATTGTTGATTCTACGGTTACAGCAAGATTAAAGCGCAAGGATGTTATTGACAATGCCAATATAAAAGCAGGTGATGTCATTGTAGGTTTGGAATCTTTTGGTCAGGCCTCGTACGAAAAGGAATATAATGGCGGAATGGGAAGTAACGGCTTGACTTCTGCCCGTCATGATGTTTTCTCAAAATATTTGGCTGAAAAATATCCGGAAAGTTATGACGCTGCCGTACCCGAGGACTTAGTGTATTCTGGCAGTGCAAAATTAACTGATAATGTACCGGAATCGCCTATTGATGCTGGTAAATTGGTACTATCACCTACGCGAACCTATGCGCCGATTGTCAAGAAAGTATTGTCAAAATACAATGCATCGGATATTCACGGAATGGTGCATTGCAGCGGCGGTGCACAAACCAAAATACTTCATTTTATTGATGATCTTCATATTATAAAAGACAACCTATTTCCTATTCCTCCCTTGTTTAAATTAATACAGGAACAGTCCGGTACTGATTGGCGAGAAATGTACCAGGTATTCAACTGCGGACATCGTTTGGAAATTTATACAAATGAGGCTGTGGCACAAGATTTGATTACTATCTCGAAGAGTTTTGGAGTGGATGCCAGAATTGTGGGTAGGGTAGAGGACAGTCCGACTAAAAAACTCACGATAAGTAGTGCGTTTGGCACCTTTGTGTATTAAGGCATACGATTAGCCCAATTGCTGCGTTGTTTATAGTAAATATGTTACTATGGAAAGAAAAGTATTTCTTAGAAGTTTAGGGGCTGGTGCGGCCTTTGCATTGACTTTTCCTTGTTTACAAGGATGTTCAAATGATGATGATGATGGTGATATCGTTGAGGTCCCAACGGGAATCGACTTTACAATTGATTTAAATTCTACAGAAGGCGTTAAACTAGCAAACAATGGTAGTTTTATATTAAAGAATTTGGTCGTGGTTGTCAAGAACTTGGAAGGCAATTTTATTGCTGCCACTCAGGTTTGTAGCCATGAGTCTTATGATCAGGTTCGATATGTTCCCAATGATGGTGGAATTTTTTATTGTGATGTGCATGGTTCAAAGTTTGAATTAGATGGCACTCCTTTGAATCAAGTAGACAGTAATGCAGCCAAACCCTTGAAAATATATAATACTGAGCTTAATGGGGATATTCTCCGCGTTTTTGAATAAGTTTAAAGGCCTCAAAACTTATAATGAAAAAGTTAACTTTCATAATGGCAATGTTATGTACGGTTTTGGCCATGGGCCAGAATTGGAAATCTTCTTTTGAAGAGGCTTTGTTAGTTTCCAAAGCCGAAAATAAACCAATTGTCCTTGTATTTGCCGGTTCAGATTGGTGTGCCCCCTGTATAAAATTGGAAAGGGATATTTGGCAATCTGAGGTGTTTGTTTCGTATTCAAACGAGCATTATATTCTGTATAAAGCTGATTTTCCTAGAAAGAAAGCCAATCAACTTGCGGTTGATGTAAAGGAGCAAAACAACGAATTGGCCGAAACGTATAATCCCAAGGGCCATTTTCCGTTGGTTGTGGTATTAAATTCCAATAAAGAGGTATTGGGCAATACCGGCTATAAAAAACTTTCCCCGGACCATTACATTTCACTTCTAAATTCTTTTGTCAAGTGAAAAACCTTGTTCCCCTGTTTATTGTCTTTTTTGTCATAGCAGGGTATGGACAGGAGCGAAAATACGTGACGGTTCAGAGAACCCAGAAATTAATGGGCAGCCGTTTTGATATTAAAGTAGTTGCCATAAACGAAGAGATTGGTTACATACGTGTTGATGAGGCTATTTCAGAGATTACTCGAATTGAAAAGATGATTTCATCCTGGGACCCTGAGTCTGAAACTTCATTGATCAACAAGAACGCAGGAATAAAACCTGTGAGAGTAAATTTAGAACTTTTTAAACTGATTGAGAGAGCCAAACTTTATTCCGAGATAACCGATGGCGCCTTTGATATTTCATATGCTTCAATGGACAAGATTTGGAAATTTGATGGTAGTATGAAATATATGCCGAGTGATGAAGATTTAAAAAGATCTATAGCAAAGGTTGGGCACGAAAAAATCATCTTGGATACTAAGAATCAAACGGTATTCCTAAGAGATCAAGGAATGAAAATATCCTTTGGGGCCATTGGCAAAGGATATGCGGCAGACAGGGCGAAAAAGTTACTAGTTTCTAAGCAGGTCGTTGCCGGTATCATTAACGCTTCCGGAGATATAACTACCTGGGGTACTAAGGCAAGTGGCGAAAAATGGTTGATAGGCATAGCGAATCCATTGAGCAAAGAAAAAATTTTCTCATGGTTGCCCATTATTGAATCCTCGGTTGCGACTTCAGGAAATTTCGAAAGGTTCGTAATCTTTAATGGCAAGAAATATTCCCATATTATTGATCCTAGAACCGGGTATCCTTCACAAGGTGTAAATAGTGTTTCAATTTTTGCAAAACATGCTGAACTTTGTGATGCCTTGGCCACTGCGGTATATATAATGGGGAAGGATGCAGGTTTATCATTTATAAACAAGCTAGGGGATACCGAAGTGATATTAGTGGATAGCAATAATAAAATTCACAAGAGCAGTGGAATTCGCTTTTATAATAATCCGTAACTTTATTTTATGAAAAAGAAACTGCGGTTTCCAGCTTAGATTTTTATACTTCGGATTACGACCTTTCCGCTTATAATTCCCATCAATATGGAATGGGCATTCGTTATAAAGACATTATTACAACAGCCAAACTCTTCACTTTCGGATTAAAAACGATCGATTTTCGTTTTAGCAAATATGACCGTAGTGATGACCTGGATTCCTATATTTTCAGCCTAGGGACTACTTTTGTCGGGGTTAAAGCAGCTACCTTCTTTAACTGCAAATTCTCCTTTTTTTTTGAATTTATTGTTCATAAACTACTGCACTTATCTGAAAGTCACAATACATCGGATGTGTAAATTTATCGTAAATTCGCAGAACAATACAGGAATAATCATGATTGATAAATTGAACATTGTAAAACAGCGTT
Source organism: uncultured Maribacter sp. (assembly GCA_964649755.1). Lineage (GTDB taxonomy): Bacteria > Bacteroidota > Bacteroidia > Flavobacteriales > Flavobacteriaceae > Maribacter_A. The sequence continues at coordinate 6,787 of CAZYQR010000097.1, forward strand.
TTGATGAGGTTTCTGACCTGATTATTCAGCCTGATGTGATTACTGACCAAAAAAGGTATGTACAGCTGACGAAGGAATATAAGGAGCTTAAAGACCTTATGGCAAAACGTGATGAGTATGTTGAAATTACCAATAACATTCAAGAAGCTGAAGAGATTATCTCAGATGGAAGTGACGCCGAAATGTTGGAAATGGCCAAAATGCAATTAGATGAAGCAAAAGCAGCTATACCACAGTTGGAAGAGGATATTAAGCTTATGCTCATTCCAAAAGACCCTGAAGATGCAAAAGATGTTGTTGTTGAGATTAGGGCTGGAACAGGTGGGGATGAGGCCAGTATTTTTGCGGGTGATCTTTTTAGAATGTACACTAAATATTGCGAAAATAAAGGCTGGAAAACCAATGTCATAGATTTAAGTGAAGGTACCAGTGGTGGTTATAAAGAGATACAGTTCGAAGTTAATGGGGTAGATGTTTATGGTACACTTAAGTTTGAAGCAGGTGTTCACCGTGTTCAACGTGTTCCACAAACTGAAACACAAGGTCGAGTTCATACCAGTGCCGCAACGGTAATGGTATTGCCTGAAGCAGAGGATTTTGATGTTCAGATAGAACCAAAAGATGTGCGAATTGATTTCTTTTGTTCATCTGGTCCTGGAGGGCAATCTGTAAACACAACCTATTCTGCAGTGCGTCTTACCCACGTTCCTACAGGTTTGGTAGCACAATGCCAAGATCAAAAATCACAGCATAAGAACAAGGAAAAGGCCTTTAAGGTACTTCGTTCACGATTGTATGATATGGAGTTGGCCAAGAAACAGGAAGAAGATGCAGCCAAAAGAAATTCGCAGGTGAGTAGTGGTGACCGATCGGCAAAAATCAGAACCTATAATTACGCTCAAGGTCGCGTAACAGATCACCGAATTGGGTTGACACTTTATGATTTACAGAATATTATTAATGGCGATATTCAAAAAATCATCAATGAGCTTAGCTTGGTTGAAAATACTGAGAAATTAAAAGAGGCTTCTGAGATTTTTTAGAAGATATCATTTATATGTCCGTTCGAGCGCACCTGCCTGCCGGCAGGCAGGGTCGAAGTGCAAAACCCGGAAATTCATTACCTAATACCCAAAACTAAGATTTGATATGACTACCCAACAACTCGTTGAACAGATTCGTAAAAAACAATCCTTTCTCTGTATAGGATTGGATACTGACCTAGAGAAAATACCGCCCCATTTGTTATCCGGGGAAGACCCTTTATTTGCTTTTAACAAAGCCATTATAGATGCAACCCACCACTTATGTGTGGCTTACAAACCCAATACTGCGTTTTATGAGGCTTATGGGATTAAAGGTTGGCAAGCCCTCGAGAAAACAATCAATTATCTTAATGAGCACCATCCTGAGATATTTACCATAGCCGATGCTAAGCGGGGCGATATCGGGAATACTTCTACGAGATACGCGAAAGCATTTTTTGAGGAATTGGGATTTGATTCTGTGACGATTGCTCCTTATATGGGAAAGGATTCAGTTGAACCATTTTTAGATTTTGACAATAAACATACTATATTATTGGCTTTGACTTCTAATGAAGGGGCGTACGATTTTCAGACCAATATGGTAGACGGTATGGAGTTATATAAGAAGGTTTTAAA
>CAZYQR010000098.1:0-8332 GCA_964649755.1 uncultured Maribacter sp.
CTTTCTTATCAAAGCCTCTTTAACAAATTTATATACTGGCACTTTGAGTTCTTCTCCTAATGCGCAAGCAGCATCACATATTTGCCACTTGTGATAATTAACAGCCGTAAGCTCTGTATATTCTCTAACACGAACAGGATACATATGGCAAGAAACAGGTTTTTTCCATGATACCGCTCCATGACTATGAGCTTCTTCGATACCACATTTAGCCGTGTTGTCATCAGCATAGACAACATAGGCACATTCACTATTGTTAACCAAGGTAGTTTCCCATTCGCCATCTTCCCCTTTTACAAATGCTCCTTGTTCTTCAATGGCGGCTATTCCTTCAGGGCGGAGAAAAGGTTTAACATCCCTGTAAATATCAACTAGGATTTCTGTTTCATGATCCTCTAAAGGTGCGCCAGCGTTACCATCAACACAGCATGCCCCTTTGCAGGCACTAAGATTGCACACAAAATCATTTTCTATAATTTCCTCAGACACAATGGTCTTACCTAGTTGGAACATAGCACTAATATTTGCGCCCAAAGATAGGTTTTACTTCTTAATTGTTTAGCTGATTATTCTTGGTAATGGACATCTAAATACTGTTTATATAACGTAGATTTGCCAGAAATTTGAATACTTGTTACTTTGGAATTAAATTTAAACTTTAGGGAAATCGCCACATCAAGCATGGTGCTTTTTGCTGTAATAGATATTATTGGAAGCATTCCTGTAATAATAGGATTAAGGAGTAAGATAGGACATATCCAATCTGAAAAGGCATCTTTAGTGGCTGGTATATTAATGATAGCCTTTCTTTTTATTGGAAAGGAAATTCTAAATTTAATTGGAATCGATGTTTATTCATTTGCAGTCGCGGGTTCTTTTGTCCTTTTCTTTCTCGCTTTAGAAATGATTTTAGGCATTACCCTTTACAAGGATGATGCGCCCGAAAGCGCATCAATTGTTCCTATCGCTTTTCCACTGATTGCCGGTGCTGGCACTATGACCTCCTTATTATCACTAAGGGCAGAATTTTACGTTGAAAATATTATTGTAGCCATTCTAGTAAACATTATCTTTGTATACCTTGTTCTGAAATCTTCAAAGCGTATTGAAAAGGTACTTGGTAAAAATGGTATAAGCATAATCCGAAAAGTTTTCGGCGTCATCTTACTGGCCATTGCAGTAAAATTGTTTACCACGAATATCAATGCCTTATTTTAAATGAATGAATAAAACATTTATCGTCATATTGATTGTTTTGGCAATGCTACTGATTGCTTACAACGTAACCTTGGTGGATTTCAATAATCCTTTGGAAGGAAATAGTATTATCGCACTAATAGGCATATTGGCCGCATTATGTGCCATAGTCCTGCTATTGATTTTTATGACTTCCCGTAATATTCAAGATAAAATTGAAGAGGATTAATTTGCAGCCTCGATTTTGTCGGCTTCCCCCTGCTTAATCATTGGACTATCCAAATCCAATACCTTTTTGAGCATAGCATCTGATGTGCCCTTGATTTCTGCATAAACATTGGCCCCGAACAATTGCTCTGCCAATGCCGCTTTTAAATAAAGTTTAAGTTGGTCTTCAAAATCGTAGAAATTCATTTTTAGGCCCCGGTCTACCGAATAATCAACAAACCTTTCGAAAAGAATATCATCTACTCTAAACTCACGAATAAATTCATCTTTAGAAATATCATCAAAGCGCTTTCGATCTTCATCTAAATACTCAAAAACAAAAAAGGAAAGAAACCCAAGGTTGTCCATACTTTCGACAGCTTCTTCCTCATTGGTCCCAATCGGCACAAAAACATCTGGAATAATACCACCCCCACCATAAACCACTCTACCCTTCGGAGTTATGAATTTTAAAGAGTCAGCTACTTTAATACTGTCAACAGATACCAATTCCCCATTGTGGTACCTATCGGTAAATCGCTTGTAATAGTCTTTATTTCCATTTTCATAGGGGCGTTGTATACTTCGGCCAGTTGGCGTATAATACCTTGACACTGTTAGTCTAACAGCCGAACCATCGCCCAATTCCATTTCGCGTTGTACCAAGCCCTTACCAAAGGAACGACGGCCCACAATCGTTCCAATATCGTTATCCTGTAAAGCCCCAGCAATAATTTCGCTGGCAGAGGCAGAACGCTCATTAATCAAAACATAAATGGGCTTATCTTCGAAACTTCCTTTATCTGTTGCGTATATATTATCTATTTTACCCTTTTTATTTTTAGTAAAAAGAATCAATTTTCCGTCTTCCAAAAACTCATCTGCCATTTGTTCCGCAATGCCCAAATATCCCCCGGGATTGTCCCGTAAATCCAAGGTGAGCTTTTCAGCTCCCTGTTTTCTCAATGCTTTAAGCGCAGATTTAAATTCCTTAAATGTTGATTCGGCAAAACGATTCACCTTTATATAACCCATTATAGGGGTCATCATGTAATAAGACTCAACACTTTTTATAGGGACAATATCCCTTTTAACATTTACCTTAAAAGTCCTGTCCTCGCTCTTACGATACACCGTTAGCTCAACATAAGAACCTTTTTTGCCTTTTAACTTTTCAACAATTCTATCGCTTTCCAGGCCTCGTCCAAACAATGTGTCATTGTCTGCCATTAAAATACGGTCACCAGGTAAAATTCCCTTTAAAAAACTCGGGCCATCAGCCACCGTACGTATTACGGAAATTGTGTCTTTATAAGGGTAAAAATTAACTCCAATACCCACAAAATCCCCTTTCATATTCTCGGAAACCTCATCCATTTCCCGCTTGGGAATATACACTGAATGAGGATCTAATTTTTCAAGAATATTATTTACGGTAACATCAACTATACTGTCAGTATCTATATCATCAACATATTCGTATTCTATGTAATCTATTAACCTATTAAGTTTGTCCTTTTTGGAATTTGTAGTAAATAATTTTTCAGGCGAATCATTGAAATGAAGTTTGCCTCCAACAAAAACACCTAATGCTAGTGCTGCGGCAATGATCGTGGGTAATATGTAATTATGCTTCCTCTTCACAGGGTATTACTATATATATTAAACTACTGATTCTTCAATAATTGGCATATGAACAAGTTCAACACCGGCCTTGTTCAGAAACTTTAAGCCAGATTCATCTTTGTATGCAATTTGATATACAACACGTTTTATGCCAGATTGATGAATTAGTTTACTACATTCTTTGCATGGTGAAAGTGTTATGTATAATGTTGCTCCTTCACTTGATTGTGTTGATGATGCTACTTTGGACAAAGCATTGGCTTCTGCATGAAGCACGTACCATTTGGTATAGCCATCATCGTCCTCACAAATGTTTTCAAATCCGGTAGGTGTGCCATTATACCCATCCGAAATGATCATTCTGTCTTTCACGACAATCGCGCCCACTTGTCTACGTTCACAATAGGATAATTTACCCCATTCCTGAGCCATTCTTAAATATGCCTTATCGTATTTTTCTTGTTTGGTTTTCTTCATAAAGCCAAAAACAAATTTTTTTGGTAAAGGACTAAGATACCTGCTTTAAAAAATCCCTACAAAACTATATGGTTAAATTTAACATAAGCCTACCAAGGGAACGTTGCAATTAACATTGGTATTGTAATAATAATGACCAAAATTGAAGCTAAGGTTACAAAAAACTCCCTTTTAATCTTAAAATTAGATTGAATTACATAGGCCAAGGCAAGTACTATCAGCACAATAATCACCTGGGATAATTCAATCCCTGCAGCGAAACCCAAAAGAGGCGAAAATTTTTCATCTTCCCCAGACATTAGCATTTTAAAATAATTGCTGAAGCCAAAACCATGGATAAGGCCAAAAAAGGCAGTTGCTAAAACATGTAATAAAATACTTCTTTCATTGGAGACCGATTTAATATATAACAAATTGAAAACCGCCGTCAGGAGTATAGTCGCCGGGATAAGGAATTCTATCAAACCAACATCCATCACCATAATATCATAAACCGACAGCCCAAGGGAAAGACAATGGGCAATCGTAAAAACCGTTGCCAAAACCAATACTCCCTTCCAACTTTTAAAAGTGAATGGAAGGCTAAGTGCAGTCAAAAACAAAATATGGTCATAGGCTGCAAAGTCCAATACATGATTAAGGCCCAATTGAATATAAAACAAGAAATTCTCCATTTTTTGTATTATATAAAAATTAGGTTATGCCTCTTTCTTTTTGAATTTGCTCATAGGCCTTTTGAACTTCCTTAAATTTCTCTTCGGCCCCTTTTTTAATAGCCTCATTCTCCGTATTTACCCTATCAGGATGGTATTTTTTTGCCATTGTGCGATAGGCCTTCTTAATTTCATCATTAGTGGCTGTTTTATCAATCTCCAGAATTTTAAAGGCATTATCTGCTGACTTCACGAACATAGCCATTATACTTTCAAAGTCCCGCATACTTAACCTTAAGTATCCCGCAATCTCACGAATTTTATTTATCTCTGGATTACTGACAGAACCATCGGCCTGGGCAATCCCAAATAAAAAGTGAAGCAATTGCAACCTAACTTCATATCGTGTTCTTTGGTTTAAGAAAGCACAAATACGCTGGGCCGAAATTTCTCGTTTTTTATTAATCTCATTAAATGTCCTGAATATGGCATTGGCTTTGTCTTTACCATAATTGATAACAAAATATTGACGCACATAATCCATTTCGCGTTGATTGACAGTGCCATCAGCCTTGATTACAATAGAACATAAGGAGAGTAAATTCAGTTCAAAATCGGCTGGAGAAACCTGTTGGCGGGTCATATCGCGAAACACGGTGCTTGGACCACTACCACTGCTTTTGAAACTATCAATAAAACTCCCAAGTAAAAAACCGATAATCGCACCTGGCAACCTAAAAAACGAATACCCAAGGAGTGCAATGAACCATTTAATCATACTTTAACGTAATTTTTGCCAAAGATATAATATTAACTAGCAAAACAAGTGGTAATGAAAAGTTAAGGTGAGCCCTTTAAATACGACAAATTGGTTATATTTGAAAACTTATTATAAATTAATAAAAAATAATATATGTATCCTGCTGAATTAGTAAAACCTATGAGAGAAGACCTGTCTTCTATTGGGTTCGAAGAATTATATACGGCCGAAGCGGTCAAAAGTGCGGTTAACAAAGAGGGCACGACACTAGTAGTTGTGAATTCCGTTTGTGGCTGTGCAGCTGCAAATGCACGCCCAGCTGCCAAAATGAGCCTAATGAACAATAAAAAACCTGACCATATTGTTACGGTCTTTGCTGGAGTAGACACTGAAGCTGTGGATGCTGCCCGTAATTTAATGATTCCTTTTCCTCCTTCTTCGCCGAGCATGGCCTTGTTCAAAGATGGGGAACTGGTTCATATGATCGAGCGTCACCATATTGAAGGAAGGCCTGCTGAAATGATCGCAGAGAATTTAACAGAAGCGTATAACGAGTTCTGTTAAGTCCTGAATAAAAAAAATAGCTTAAAAACCGCTCATGATTGAGCGGTTTTTTATTTTTGTGACATGCAACAGCTATTAGCATATCCACTTACTGTTATTTATTTCCTGCTTTTTGGTTTAGTACTTGCAGTCTTTCACCCTATACAATGGATATGCTTTAATCTTTTTGGTTATGAGGCACACAAAGGCAGTGTTGCCCTTCTAAACCTTTGCTTGCTACGATGTACCCATGTTTTGGGCACTACCTATACGTTCAACAGCCCACATAAAATACCTACGGATAAGCCATTGATCCTAGTATTGAACCACCAAAGTATGAATGACATCCCTCCCATTATTTGGTTCATGCGTAAACATCACCCCAAATTTGTGAGTAAGATTGAACTGGGCAAAGGCATACCCAGCGTTTCTTATAACCTTAGGCATGGTGGGTCAGTATTAATCGACAGAAAAGATAGCAAGCAGGCCTTGGCACAAATAGCCAAACTCGGAAAGTACATTGAAAAACACAATAGAAGTGCTGTAATATTTCCTGAAGGAACAAGAAGTAGAAACGGCCACCCCAAAAAATTTCAACCTACAGGCCTGAAAATATTGATGAAAAATGCACCATCGGCATTAATTGTTCCCATTAGTATCAACAACTCTTGGAAAATGCTTCGCTATGGTAAATTTCCATACGGGATAGGTAATCATATTACTTTTGATGTTCACAAGCCTAAAGAAAACCATGGGAATTTGGACGAATTGATAGCCTTTACCGAAGAACGAGTTACCTCAGGAATAAATCCACCCAAATGAAAGATCAGGAGATTATTGACCAAACCATTGCCTTCGTTCAAAAAACCTTAAAGGGAGCTGAAGGAGGCCATGACTGGTTTCACATCCATAGGGTATTCCTTAATTCAAAACATATCGCCAAAGGCCAAGGGATTGACAATCTAGTAGTTTCTTTAGGGGCTTTGTTACATGACATCGCCGATGCAAAGTTCCATGATGGCGATGAAAGTGTAGGTCCTAAAATTGCCAAGGATTTTCTTGATTCAATAAACGTGGAACCAGAAGTTATTGCACATGTGATAAACATAATCAACAATATTTCATTCAAAAACAGTTTATCCAATGATGGGTTGACCAAGTTCGATTCTAAAGAGCTTCAAATAGTACAGGATGCAGACCGTTTGGATGCCATAGGTGCTATCGGGATTGCAAGAGCCTTCAACTATGGAGGATTCAAAAATAGGGAACTATACAATCCTGAAATTGCTCCCAATTTGAATTTAACCAAAGAGGAATATAAAAAATCAGCTGCGCCAACCATCAATCACTTCTACGAAAAACTGCTTTTGCTCAAAGACAAAATGAATACCCCCACGGGCAAAATATTGGCTGAGGAAAGACATGCCTACATGCAAAATTTCCTAGATCAGTTTTTTAAGGAATGGAACGGTAATTCGTAAAGCTTAATAAGCTTTGATTCTTGTGAAAAGAGCGCTTTCTGCCACTTAAAATAACTTCATCTGGCCATTTTTGAATTGTTCGTGAAGCTCTTTATTTAGTTTAGGAAGCTCCTTATCCTTAAAATAGGTGCGCTTTGCCAATCGTGCCAAATCATGAATCTGTTGTGCTATTTTACCTTCTCCACGACCGCGAATACCTATACGACTATCGTTCAAAGAACCGCCGTGGCAGGCTTTGATTAAACTAAGGACCTTTTCAGCTTTATCAGGCATAGTCTTACGAATCCAATCGGTAAAAATATGGCCTATTGCACCATTTAAGCGAACCAAGATAACCACAAAAGACAATGCGCCTTGGTCTGAAACTGCTTTTGCCAAATTCATTATTTCATGACTATTGATCCCTGGGATTATAGGGGCCAACATTGCATTCACAGGTATGCCATTCTCAGAAAGTATTCTGATGGTATCCAATCGTCTTTTAATGGTTGCCGTTCGCGGTTCCAATATGCTGCGCGTATCTTCCGATAATGAGGTTATTGACACATTAACACCTATCAACTTATCCTTGGCGAGTTCTTTTAAAATGTCCAAATCCTTTAAAATCAATGCATTTTTAGTTATGATTCCTACAGGATGTTTATACTTTAAAAAGACCTCTAGGCACGCTCTGGTAATTTTGAATTTTTTTTCGGCTGGTTGATAACAATCGGTATTTCCAGATAGCACGATTGTTTCTGCTTTCCATCTTTTGTTTTTTAATTTGTCCTCTAGAAGCTTTGGAGCATCTTTTTTTACCAAGATCTGTTGTTCAAAATCCAACCCAGCACCATAGCCCCAAAATTCATGGGAATTCCGCGCATAGCAATAAATGCATCCATGCTCGCAGCCTTGATAAGGATTTAGTGAATACTTCATTCCCACATCGGGACTGGTAACTTTGTTTACAATGGTCTTTGGAAAAATAGGAAGGTAGTTGGTTCTATTACGATGTGCTTCTTCACCTTCAACTCGGCAAAATTCGAGGAAATCATCACGGGATTCGTGAATGAATTGCATAAACTTGTTGGGAACATATTGTTGTGCTCCCCTGCCTTTAGTGTAGCTTGAATTTTTCAATATAGGATTTATTCCAAATTTATGGATTATTTCCTATTACTACTTATGGATTCTGTTAATTAAGAGAAACTTTTACCAATTGTTTTTTACTTCCTCTTTTGGCGTAGAAAAGTATTTGGTTTTCCAATGTGTTGACCAAAGGCAAAGATACCATTAAAGGCAAACGGGCTTCTTTATCATCTATCAGTTTTTTATAACTGAGATGCCCATTTTCATCGAGCTTAATCACAAATACATTTCGGTTACGGCTTAAACCCTGTTTAAAAAGT
>CAZYQR010000099.1:0-8287 GCA_964649755.1 uncultured Maribacter sp.
AAAGACAATTCCATAGGATTGCCGATGGAATGGTGGTAGGAAACCTAGAACTCCCTAAAAATACTAAGCCGGGAAAGTATTATGTAAGGGCATATACACGTTGGATGCAGAACTATGGTGAGGATTTATATGCCAAAAGGCAAATCTGGATAGGTGAATCCTTAGGCGAAACAGCGGATATTGGTAACAAATCAGATATCCTCATATTCCCTGAGGGAGGCACCCTATTAAGTGGGCATGAAAACAGGGTAGTGGTCAAAATGCACCATAACAAGGAAGCAAAGGACGGAAAAGTTGGAAGAATATTGGATGACCAAAACAATGAGGTAGCCATTGTAAACAATTATTCGACATGTATGGGTACCGCCATTTATAAACCGATTAAAGACAGGGAGTACCGTCTAGAGTTGGATAATGGATCCATTTACCCAATTCCCAGAGCGCTAAATCAAGGGTGTCTCTTGCACGTCAATAACCTGGATGCAACTAGTGTCAAGATCCGGGTTACGGCATCTTCGGAAGTTGCCGGGACAGCTGTAAAATTGGTAGGGATATCAGGTGGGATAAGATATTTTGAAAAACAATTGGACTTTAAGGATAGTAACATTGCAGACATTGAATTTTCCAAAAAGGGTATTCCTAACGGAACACTATTCCTAAAACTAATGGATGAGGTTGGAACCGAGTATGCTTCAAGGCCAATCCTGGTAGATGGAGAACGAATTCATATCGATATTAGTCCTATAGCTTCAAACACTGAAGAATCAGTATATAAGGTAAAGGTGACGGACGAAACCAATTTGCCTGTAAAAACACAATTAGCAGTAAGCGCAAAAAATTTTGAATCGGAGGACAAAATAGCTTTTGGGGACAATTCCATTGGCTGCTCTGATTTGTTCACATTTCCGGAAATAACAATCGAAGATAACAATTCGACAGATAGAAAACAGCGTTATCTAATGGACCTAAATATTTTGTTGTCCGAAATTGAGTTAAATAATAATCCGTCTCATGGGAACCACTTGGAGAATGATATAAAATACCCAATTCAAAGAGGCTTGGAGCTTACTGGTTACGCCTATGATCTGGATAACAAACTTTTGAGTAACACCAAGATCCATATTATCGCCCTAAATGAGGACGCGATGTCGTTCGAGGAGACCGAGACAGATGCTAACGGTTTGTTGAAACTGGATGAAATGCAGATAATCGGGAATACAACGTTGGTTTTTAGGACAAAAGGGAAGGACGCAAAATCCAGATTGGTCAAGGTCAAATTGACTAAAGATTGGGAACGGGAAAAAGCGAAGTCTATTGCCAAAAGCACAAAAAAGCAAGAACGGATACGTACCACACCCACTACCCCTCAGCAATTAACGGACCCCACCGGATTAATCGAATTAGAAGAAGTAGAGGTAAGTGAAAATAGAATAAAAGAGCGAATGTCCATGCCTTCTGTGTATGGGATCGATATACCTATTACAAAGATAAAATATCAAAATCCAAAAGCGCCAAGAAGTATTGCCCAAATGATATCTGAGGTTCCTGGTGTGGTGGTTAAAGGAATGGGAAATTTTTATCCTTCCGTGACAATTAATCGAGGCTCGGGCGCTGTTTTATGGGTCTTAGATGGCTTTCCGCTAGCACAAAGAGATAATGGACCGAGCTTAGGAGGCGCTGTTGGAGGTTCATTGCGTGATATTATGGAATTGGTTTCTGCAGTTGATGTTGAAAGAATTGAAGTAATGATCGGAGCAGATGCAGCTATTTATGGTTCAAGAGGGTCTGGTGGAGCAATAGCGATATATACTAGATCTGGAGGAGAATCAAAGTTTCTTTCAAGGAAGGAGGCACAGTTGGTTTATCAAGGATACGAACCCATTCTTGAGTTTGAATCATATCAACAAAGCCTTTCAAAAAGAGCAAGGGAAAAGTCCAATATATTGTATTGGAACCCAAAATTGGAAACCGATGAAAATGGAGAGGCTATATTTAGGATTCCAACATCATCTGAAGAAACAGTAATTCAGATTGAGGCAAGCACAATTACACGGGATGGAAAGATAGGGTCATTAAACGTTAATTTTTGATTTTAGGCAATGCACTGTAATTATTCCCACCTTTAACGAGACTTTCACGGAAGCAGAGAATTTGAATACGGGCAATGGCCATCTAATGAAATCCCTAGTGCCGTAAAACGGCCGATTAAAAGAACGGAAAGAAGAAAAAGGGGAGTGTCGCAGAAAAGGTTCGTTTTACGGTACTATGAAATATTAATGACTCTTGAATGTGGCTTTGGGCATGGGCATTTCATAGTACTTAACCTTCAATCTGCCGACATGTTTATCAAATGTTATTATGCTTCGATTTAACACCTGCTGCCCAATGACATATGACACATTGTTAGAAGCATATTGTTTTTATATCAATTATGGCAAATCAAACTCTTTATTAAGTGATTTTAAGCAATCATCACTTGGTGCTTTTGAAGGGTCAGCAATAAATTGATTCAACATTAATGGCATACAAGGTGACAATGCAACTTCGGTATGTGCCATACCTTCAAATAAATAAAAGTGTGAATTTTTTAGCCCTTTTGCAAGTTGCAGTGCATATTTGGGCGGGCAAACATGGTCGTATTCACCACAAAGCATTAATGTTGGCACATCACTGACAATAGGTTTATTATCATATTCTATTGGTTCTATATCCCAAATTTCACTCATTTTCAGATTAAACTGTGGACTATGCCAGGCGGTTTTAAGTCCATTATAAAATATCTCGTATTCTTTGTTATATGGGAAATCCATTGAAAAACTATTTATAAATTCACCTGCCATAATAGAAAATCCAATTCCATGGCTAAAAGTAGGTTGGGGAGTTGCAACAAATATAGTAGCTTGTACTTCAGAAAAGTCGCCATTTATAAGCTTATTCACAGTTGCTGGTAATTGTCCGTTCCAATACATTCCAAAAGTTAACCATCTTGAAAGTTTATCTCCAGTTATATAATAATCAATCGTATCGCCTTTATCTTCAAGTTTGATTTTTACAGGATTTTTATTCAGTGTATCAAGCATGCTAAGAAAACGGTTTTCCAAATCAGGATATGCTTCTTTATATATTTCATCAGTCTTACAAACATCAAAAATTGTTTCCATGGTTGCAATTGTATTTGAACTTCCAGCAGCTAAATTTTCTTTTATATCAACAATAGCTGTTATTACTGCCGAATTCAAACTTTCAGAGTAATTTTTTAGTAAATACTGAACTGTTAATGTGCCTGCCGAGAATCCGAAAACATTATATTTCTTATATTTTAAAGCTTTCATTACCATATCTATATCGCTAGCTATTTCACTATTGTTAAATGCAGATAAGTTTATTCCTGCCTGAACAAATCTTTCATGTGCTTTTTTAACTGCTTTTAGCATGAACTCAAGTGTTTCTTCTGTTGTCATGTTTAGTTTATGCAATTCGTTTTCGCACTCAAAAATTTCAGGACAATGAAGATTTGGTATTGAATAATAGGTTCCCCTTACATCAATAAGAACTACATCTCGTTTATTCAGCAACATTTTCCCAAAATCACCACTCATCAGATTTGTGAAACTTCCAATATTAGATTCTCCCGGACCTCCACTCATCAAAATCAAAGGCTCTTGTTCTTCTTCCTTGTTTATACATTCAAATATTGCAACAGCAATTTTCATAGATTTGCCATTCTTTTTATTATGCAATTCAGGAACTGTTACATAACCAAAATTTACATAATCACCCTCTACTATTCCTTCAGGCAATTCGAATGGAAATTTAGTTTTTGTAAATTTTCCAATATCCGTGTCCTGCTCACAAGCACAGAAAAAAATTGAGACGATAATTATAATTAGTGATTTTTTCATCTTTAATAATCTATTAGTGAATATTCTGTTTTCGTTGTGAATTGCTTTGAATTAATAGTTTATAGATTCTCCTTTACGAAGGATAATGCATTTTACAATTTGTTGTGTGCTGTTTAGTTCATTTATTTTCTTCACTTTTTCACCAAAACACCTCTGTATTTATATAGAAACCAAAACCCCCAGATTCCATATAGTGCAATTAGTGAAAGTAATATTGAATAGGAAGAATAGTCTGTGAAATGCCATCCAGGAGCACCTTTTGCAAAAAACACAGTAGATAATCCAACAATTGGCCAATAAACGGTAATAGCCATAGCACCAAACATTGCAAAAAGTCCAAATGCAGATCTTTTCAACAACCCAATTATGCCAATTACAAAAAGTGGGATATAGAATACAGTATCACCAAATCCAAACCCCTTATTCAGAGCAACTCCTATTTCAGTAATTTCATTTACAGATTCCTGCAAGTCGATTGATACCGCAAAATCGTAATTAATGATAGCCATCGTTTGGCCAAGTACATAAACTATATTTAGTAATACACCAAAGCCAATCAAAAACCAAAATCCGCTTATTCTATTTATTGATGCTTTCATCAGATTGTTTACGTCTTTATCTTGGTAAGTTGACTTATATCAAAATGCAAATCCAATTGATAACTCTCCCAAAAATGGGTCAAAAAAATCATATGAATCTTCATATGCTTTCAGCACTAAATCAATAGAATCACTTGTGGGGCTGGAATTCCAATTAATTGAAGAAAATCCATAACCTAGTGCAAAGTTTATGTTGAAACCATTATTCCACACCCATCTTTTGCCAATATTCATTCCAAATGTCAATTCAGGCACATCAAAATCAAATTTTGTCGATTCCAATGTTCCTGTACCTTCGTAATATCTATATCTTGAATACGCTCCAAGATACCAGGATTTCATCTCTCCAGACCAATGGTACCGATAGTTCAGAATAAAAGCCACACCACTTGACTCAATATCCGCTTCCGTATAGGTCTTTGGTATACTCTCATAGTCTAACCTTCCTACAAGTCCATGATTCGGTTTGAGCAGATATTCATAATTAATGGAATAGATACCGAAGATTGGGGCAAAGGGACATGAGTTAATAGCATGCTTAAATTTAGTGCTGGCTGAAATTGAATCTGCTGGCATCATCACTTTTTCCATTTGAGCATTTACATTATAAGATATTAATATACAAATGGTAAATAAACCAATCTTGGTCAATTTCTTTTTCAAGATTGAACTTTTGAGAATTTTATTTCTTTCTGTGTTCGTTTTCATTTTTTGAAGATTTAATTTTTTGCATTTGTGATGTTTTAGTCAATAAAACACTAGTTAATATCACCAGATATGCAATATCTGAAGAAGGAGTTCTCAAATCATACTAAAATTAGAAGTCATAATTTTTTAATGGTATGATAATTATCAGGTAATGGATTTTGACTAGAATTAATATCATACCAAATATTCAAATCAGATGCATTAATAATTCAAAAATAAATTCAATTTAGGGTGGGTTTAATTACTTCAATTACGCTCACACTTTAGGAACATGATAGACCAGAATGGGGAAGATCTTTCAGAAATAACCCATAAAACGGCCGTTTTATAAAACCACTTTCCAAAACATGGGTTCTTTTATTGTAGTGTCCCAAACATGTTCTCTTTATGATTCTCGTTAATTAACCTTTTACGGTATACTTTTAGGTAATCGTCGTGTGCTAAAACCCTTTCCCAAATTTTCCTATCTTCGTTTCATGCTTTCCAAAAAAACAAAATACGGTTTAAAGGCACTGAGTTATTTAGCTGCACAAAAGGATAGACAGCCTGTTCCGATAGCAGAAATCGCTAAACAAAAGAATATTTCACAAAAATTTTTGGAAAGTATTTTATTGACACTTCGTAAATCAGGACTTCTTGGTTCTAAAAAAGGCAAAGGAGGGGGATACTATCTTATAAAGGAACCCAAAGAAGTTCTAATGACCGATGTTATACGAATTCTTGAAGGCCCTATTGCAATGGTGCCTTGTGTTAGTTTGAATTTCTACGAAAAATGTGATGACTGTCCCGATGAGAATGCATGTTCTGTGCATAAATTAATGCTTCAGGTGAGAGATAGTGTTTTGAAAATTTATAGAAATAATACCTTGGCAGATTTAATTAAATAACTTTTCCTACTAAAAACTTTATACGCTTTAGGCAATATAGTCTTGAAATCAACATGGTTTGTGTTGATTGATTAAATATTCTTCAATTAGGGCTACCAAAAATTATTAATCTATTAAAACTATAGGATAAACTGTTATTTGGTTAATTTTTAACGTGGCCGTATGGAATATTACCCTATTTTTGCTTACTCTATTAAATCGATAGGATAAAAGAATAAAATTTATTTATAATGATTGCAGACCAACTTATTTTAAATAAAAGGGCGACCAAAAGTGATTATAGCACAGATAAAAAGTCGGAAAAACCAATACGCAGCATAGCTAAGGCCTTAAGCTGGAGAGTTGTGGGCACCTTGGATACATTATTAATATCATACTTGTTAACGGGTAAAATAGCTTTAGCCGCTTCTATAGCCTCAATCGATTTTTTAACCAAAATGGTTTTATACTTTTTTCATGAAAGAGTATGGAATCTGGTAAGTTGGGGAAAATAGTTGAAAATAAATTGTAAAAACTTGAAATATGGATTTTACTGAAGAACAGATAAAAAAACTAAATATACAGTTCAAGGGAATACCACCCGAGGAAATAATTTTCTGGGCTATGAAATTGGGGAAAAACCCTGTCGTCACTACAAATTTTAGACCTTATGAGGTGGCCATTCTAAATGCTGTTACCGAAGTAAGGAAAACCATTTCTGTTGTTTGGTGTGATACAGGTTATAATACACCTCAAACCTATAAGCATGCTGAGGAATTGATTACAACATTAGGTTTGAATGTAAAGTTGTATGCCCCCAAACAAACATCGGCACATCGCGATGTCGTTATGGGTATTCCAGGGATAGACGATTCAACGCATGCTGAATTTACCGAACAAGTAAAATTAGAGCCTTTTAAAAGGGCAATGTCTGAAATTAAACCTGATGTATGGTTCACAAACCTTAGAAAAGGCCAAACCGCATTAAGGGATACTCTTGATATTTTGAGTTTAAGCAAGGATGGTGTACTCAAAGTGAGCCCTTTTTATCATTGGAGTGACGGACAGTTGGATATGTACCTTGAAGATAGAAATTTACCGAACGAGCATACATATTTTGATCCTACAAAGGTTTTGGAAAACCGCGAATGTGGTTTACATATTTAATTAGATATTGATTAAGCATAATATACATGACAAATACATCACATATTAATCCTTTAGAAAACGAAGCCATTTACATTATTCGTGAAGTGGCCGCACAATTTGAAAAACCTGTTTTACTTTTTTCTGGAGGAAAGGATTCAATAACACTAGTGCGTTTGGCGCAAAAGGCTTTTTACCCTGCAAAGATCCCTTTTCCATTAATGCACATAGATACCGGGCATAATTTTCCAGAGACCATTGAGTTTAGGGATAGGCTGGTTGAAGAATTAGGATTGGAATTAATTGTTCGAAATGTTCAGGAATCTATAGACCAAGGAAAAGTAAAAGAGGAAACGGGTAGATATTCCAGTAGAAATTCATTGCAGACGACAACACTTTTAGATGCCATTGAAGAATTCAAGTTCGATGCTTGCATTGGTGGCGCTAGACGCGACGAAGAAAAAGCAAGGGCAAAAGAACGTATTTTTTCGGTTAGGGATGATTTTGGTCAATGGGATGAAAAAAATCAAAGGCCAGAATTATTTGATATGTTGAATGGTCAAATAGAATTAGGTCAAAATGTGCGGGTTTTCCCAATTTCAAATTGGACGGAATTGGATGTATGGTCCTATATTGAAAAAGAGAACATTGAAATACCGTCTATCTATTTTGCCCATAAAAGGAAGATATTCTTACGAGACGGATTGATTTGGTCACATTCTGACTATGTGTTTCAAGAAGATCATGAAGAGGTATTGGAAGAAATAGTGAGATTTAGAACCGTAGGGGATATGAGTTGTACCGCAGCCGTAATGTCGGAAGCATCTGACATTGCCAGTGTGGTTAAGGAAATTAGGGAATCCAGTATTTCTGAGCGGGGCGCTAGAATCGATGACAAACGCTCTGAAGCTGCTATGGAAAAAAGAAAGCAACAAGGGTATTTCTAATCGGTTTTGTCATTCCCGCAAAAGCGGGAATCCATTAAAGAATTAAATATATAAACCTCTTCGCCGAGGAAGATTAATAAAGAAAATGGAAGTATTAAAAATAGCAACAGCAGGCAGTG
>CAZYQR010000100.1:0-8206 GCA_964649755.1 uncultured Maribacter sp.
TGGCATCTCAATTAAAATTAAGAGTAAATGACACTTTGGTTCTTTTAGGCCAGGGCTATCACGCTAGTAGCGCCGCGGCTAAATTCAAAGTAAAAGGTATCATTAAATTAGGTTCTCCTGATTTAAATAACAATGTTATTTATATGCCAATTAAACAAGCTCAGTATATGCATGGAGCCGATAATCGATTAACTGCTATATCCATAATGTTGGATAAAACCACTAATCTGGAAAAACTAAAAGCTTCGTTACAAGTGCCACTGGATTCCGAAATGTATGAGGTAATGACCTGGAAAGAGATGATGCCGGAAATGGACCAATTTATAGAGGCGGATAGTACAGGACATTATATTATTATTGGCATACTTTATTTTCTTATATCATTTGGTTTATTTGGCACATTAATGATGATGATTTTTGAAAGAAAGCATGAACTAGGGATTTTGATAGCCATTGGAATGAAAAAACATTTATTAGCGCTTATTCTAATGTTAGAATCCATTATGATTGCACTCATTGGTTGTTTCGCGGGAATTATTGGGGGTGTTTTAGTAGTATCCTGGTTTACGAAACATCCCATTCATTTTACTGGTGAGTTAAAAGAAATATATGAAAATTATGGCATAGAATCTATCATATACTTTTCAGCCAGTGAAAACATTTTTATTGTTCAGACTTTGATTGTTTTGATATTATCTATCCTATTGGCCTTTTACCCTGGTTTTATGGTGATGAAATTGAAACCTGTTGAAGCTATAAATAGTTAGTTATGTTGTTTCAAATAGCTTGGCGAAATATTTGGCGAAACAAATCAAGGAGTTTCGTGGTTATTAGCTCCATTATCATTGGTGTATGGGCTGGTATTTTTATTCTTTCCTTTTCTTGGGGCATGTATAAAAATAATATCGATGAAACCGTTTTTAAACAATTGTCCCACATTCAAATTCATCATCCAACTTTCATTGAAGAAAATGATTCTAATTACACCATAACCAATACCCCTAAAATTATCGGCCAACTTCAAGCTGATGATAGAATTGCCTCTGTAAGTTCACGCGTTATTTCAAATGGTATGATAAGTTCCCCAACAACAGCAAGTGGCGTAAAAATATATGGAATAGATCCCAAGGCAGAAACTACACAGATTGCTTTGGACCAAAGTGTAAGGGAAGGGGCGTATTTTAATTCAGGCAAGGAAAATGAAATACTTATTGGTGAAAAACTTGCTAAAAAACTTAAGATAAAACTCAAAAGCAAAGTAGTATTGACTTTTACAAATGTCCAGTCAGAAATGGTTTCAGGTGCTTTTAGGGTTGGAGGAATTTATAGGTCCAAAAACATTTCATTGGACGAAATAAATGTATATGTACAACAAAATCATTTGAGGGAATTATTGGAATTAAAACCAACAGAAAGTAATGAAATTGCCATATTAATAAAAGAAGAAGTAGAATTGGATGCCATAAAAGCATACTCCACCAGTATAGTTTCAAAAGGAAAGGTGGAGGATTGGAAAGAACTTTCCCCCGAATTGGGAATGATAATAGAATCTTTTAACCTATATACCTACATATTGACCGGCATCATTTTATTGGCCTTGACATTTGGAATCATAAATACCATGTTAATGTCAGTTTTAGAACGTATTCGCGAACTAGGAATGTTAATGGCCATTGGATTGAATAAGCGTAAAATATTTTTAATGATTATGCTTGAGACCTTTTATTTGACATTGGTTGGCTCTCCTTTGGGATTATTAATTGGATGGTTCACCGTTACCCTATTAGGAAAAATTGGAATTAACATATCAATGTTTTCGGAAGGACTGGCATCTTACGGTTTCAGTTCAATGATCTATCCTGCATTGGATAATCAGAACTATTTTATAATCGCAGGCATGTGTTTATTAACTGCTTTATTATCAGCAATATACCCTGCATATAAGGCATTGCAATTAAACCCTTCAGAAGCTATCAGAAAAATTTAAAATTATGGCAAAAACTATAATTGACGCACATAATTTGAGTAAAACATACAACAAAAAAATAGTGCCTGTAAAAGCGGTACAAGATGTGCATATACATATAGAAGAAGGGGAATTTGTTGCCTTGGTCGGTCCTTCGGGTTCAGGTAAGTCCACCTTACTCAATATGATCGGTGGTCTGGATGAACCAACATCAGGAACTGTGATTATTGATGGCGTTGAGATTACAAAACTGCGTGAGAATAGATTGATAGATTTCAGACTACATAATATTGGATTTGTATTTCAATCCTTTAATCTTATTCCTGTTCTTACAGCCAAAGAAAATGTAGGTTTTGTACTTCAGTTACAAAAAATGTCAAAAGATGAAAGGGAAAAACGTGTATTGGACTTGTTACATCAAGTAGGCCTTGAAGATAAAATCAATAGTAGACCTGGTGAACTTTCCGGAGGGCAACAGCAACGGGTAGCAGTGGCCAGGGCTTTAGCCTCCAAACCAAAAATAGTACTTGCCGATGAGCCTACTGCTAATTTGGATTCAAAATCAGCTGGAAATTTATTGGATATAATGGCCAAACTCAACAAGGAAGAGAAAATTACTTTTTTATTTTCCACTCACGATATGAGAGTAATTAAAAAAGCCAGGAGGGTAATTACCCTTGTAGATGGTAAAGTAGATTCCGATGTGCAACAGATCCCAAAATAAACGTAATGCGCTTATTTTCAAAAATAATGGTAATTCTGCACCTACTATGTGCTTTAAATATGGTTGGTCAAGAAAAGGAGACCAAATTATTCTTGTCTGGGTATATCAAAAACCTTCATGAATTAAGTTTTGTTGATAATTTAGAACAGTTGCAATGGACTACCTTTTTGCACAATAGAATCAATTTCAAATATATTCCTTCAAAAACAATTATTACCAGACTAGAGCTTAGAAACCGTATTTTTTATGGAGATAAAATTGAAAATATCCCTGGATTTCCAGATGTAATTTCCCGTGATAATGGTTGGGTAAGTCTTTCATGGAACCTAATAGATAATAATAGTATTGTATTTAATTCTACCATAGATAGGGCTTTGATAAATTATACAAAAGGAAATTGGGATATTACCTTGGGTAGGCAACGTATTAATTGGGGAAGAAATTTAGTTTGGAATCCAAACGATATATTTAATACCTATAATTTTCTTGATTTTGACTACGAAGAACGCCCAGGAAGCGATGCAGTCCGAATCCAATATTTCTTGGATGGTTTCAGTAAAATTGAATTGACTGCCAAGAAAGGCGGTCGTAAGGATGACCATATAATTGCGGTGATGTATAATTTTAATACGTGGTCGTATGACATACAATTACTTTCCGGTATATATCAAAATGATTGGGTTATTGGAGCCGGTTGGGCGGGTAATCTTAAAAATGCCGGTTTTAAAGGCGAGGTTTCCTATTTTGTACCCTATGAAAGTTATATCGGCTCTGAAAACGTTGTTAGTGCCTCCATTTCGGTAGATTATGGCTTTAAAAAGGGCCTTTACATTAACGGATCTTTATTATATAATAGTGCTACTAACGATTTACCGGGAGGTTTGGAAAATCTAATTTTATTAAATGTTTCGGCAAAGCGTTTAATGCCTTATGAATTTTCCAGTTTTCTTCAATTGTCAAAAGAGTTTTCGCCTATTTTTTCAGCAACAATGAGTGCAATCTATTCACCTACAGATCATTCAGTAATTACCATGCCAAGTTTTAATTATTCTTTGGCTACTAATTGGGAACTCAACTTTACAGGACAATCTTTTTTTGAATTTGAAGAATATCAAATTCTTGGAAACAGTTTTTTTCTGAGACTACGGTGGAGTTTTTAGTCCATCAAATCTGTTTGTCACTACAATTTTCACCTAACATTAAGATCGTCGAGGTCATAGCCACCATGCCATACATTTATGGCAATAAATTATTTCTTCTTGGATTTAGGCGTTAACTTTACACCCTTAAAATGACAAAAAATTGCCTTTTAAACCACAAGATAAAAAACCGAAATAAATGAGCAAAGCCATTTATATTGCTACTACCGAACCCAATAGTGGCAAATCAATTGTTTCTTTAGGTTTAATGCATATGCTGCTGGGAAAGGCAGCCAAGGTGGGTTATTTTAGACCAATTATCGATGACTATCCGCCTGGAGTCAAAGACAATCATATAAATACGCTTATTTCCTATTTTAATCTACAATTGCAATATGAGGAGACCTATGCTTTTACTAGAAGTGAGATAATTCATAAAAATAATCAGAATAAAGAAGTTGAGGCTTTAGATAAGATCATCGAAAAGTATAAGGCTATAGAAGACCGTTTTGATTTTGTACTTGTCGAAGGAACCGATTTCTCTGGTGAAGGAGCCATTAAGGAATGGGACATGAACGTTTTATTTGCCAAGAACTTGGGTATCCCCACAATAATTTTGACAAGCGGAGTCGGCAAAACCTTGGAAGAATTAGTAAACAATATTTATTTGGCCTATGATTCATTTAAAGATCATGGTGTAGAGGTACTAATGGTCGTTGCCAATAAAATACAACACGAAAATCTAGCTATTGTTACGGAAGGTTTAAAGAAAGAGTTGCCAAAAGATATACTTATTGGCGCCATTCCATTGAATCCTATTTTGGGCAATCCTACAATTAAGGAAATTGTTGAAGTATTGGATGGTAGGGTTCTTTTTGGTAAAAAATACTTAAATAATCAAGCAGGTCATTTTGAGGTAGGGGCCATGCAGCTTCGCCATTATCTGACCCACCTAAAAAAAGATGGACTAGTAATTACTCCTGGCGATAGGGCAGATATAATTTTAGGTTCGCTACAGGCGAACTTGTCTGTTAACTACCCAACAGTTTCTGGAATGATCCTTACTGGTGATTTAGTGCCTGAGGCGGCTATAATTAGGTTAATAGAAGGACTTTCCGATGTAGTGCCCATTATTTCAGTAGAAGAAGGCACTTTTTCCATTACAAATAAGATTGGGGCTATACGACCAAGGATTTATGCTGAAAATATACAGAAAATAACAGTTTCGATTCAAGATTTCGCAAAATTTATACCTGAGGACGAGCTTGCTGAAAAACTAATAACATTTAAAGCAAAGGGCATAACTCCACGAATGTTTCAGTATAATCTTTTGGGGAGAGCAAAATCTGATATCAAACATATTGTGCTTGCTGAAGGACTTGACGAACGAATTCTAAAGGCTACAAAATTACTGATAGATTCCAATGCGGTTAGAATCACTCTTTTGGGGGATCCAAAACAGATTGAAGCCAAGGTTGCCCAGATGGATCTTGATTTGGATTTAAAGAAGATCAATATTGAAAATCCAACGGAATCAGCTCATTTTGAGGATTATTGGAACACCTTATTCGAATTAAGAAAACATAAGAATGTTAATCTGACCATGGCCAAAGACCTTATGGAAGATGTTTCCTATTTTGCAACAATGATGGTGTACAAAGGGCATGCCAATGGGATGGTTTCTGGTGCAATTCATACGACAAAACATACCATACTACCCGCGTTACATTTTATAAAAACAAGACCGGGTGTTTCTGTTGTTTCTTCTGTATTTTTTATGTGCTTGGAAGATCGCGTTACTGTATACGGTGATTGTGCCATTAATCCCAATCCCACAGCGGAACAATTAGCAGAGATAGCAATCTCTTCTGCAAAGACCAGTAGCGCCTTTGGCATAGATCCAAAAATAGCGATGCTATCCTATTCTTCGGGTAGTTCAGGAGTTGGCGAAGATGTTGATCGTGTTCGCAAGGCTACGGAAATGGTCAAAGAAAGGCGTCCCGACCTAAAGGTTGAAGGTCCTATTCAATATGATGCGGCGGTTGACGTTAGAATTGGAAAAGCAAAAATGCCTGATTCCCAAGTTGCGGGGGAAGCATCGGTATTTATTTTTCCTGACTTGAATACAGGGAATAACACCTATAAAGCCGTGCAACGAGAAACAGGAGCTCTGGCCATTGGCCCTATTTTACAAGGCCTGAACAAACCGGTAAATGATTTAAGTAGAGGTTGTACGGTAGACGATATTTTCAACACGGTAATCATGACAGCCATACAGGCTCAGGATTTAGCAAAGAAAAGATAGTAAATGAAGGTTTTAGTACTGAATTCTGGAAGTTCATCTATCAAATTTCAATTGATAGAAATGCCAAGTGAGAAAGTAAGTTGCTCAGGTGTGGTTGAGCGCATAGGGTCAAATGACGCTGTTATAACTTACAGAACAGATACTAAAGAAAGTACTATTACCCTTAAAATTCTAAACCACCAAGTTGGTTTGGAGACTATTGCCAATTACATATTAGACCCTATAAAAGGGGTGGTACAAAATGCCAATGAAATTGATGCAGTTGGTCATAGGGTTGTTCACGGTGGTGATGCATTTTCAGAGACTACATTAATCACTGCTGAAGTTAAGAATGAAGTCAAGAAATTCAACGATTTGGCGCCATTACATAATCCGCAAAACTTAAAAGGGATAGAAATTGCCGAAAAAATATTTCCTATTGCCAAGCAAATCGCGGTTTTCGACACGGCTTTCCATCAAACTATGCCAATAAAAGCCCGAAAATACGCTATTCCGAATAAGTTTTATGAAGAACAAGGAATCAAGGTGTATGGTTTTCATGGTACAAGTCATAAATATGTGAGCGAAAAGGCATCTGAATATTTAAAGAAAGATGATGCTAAAATAATTTCTATCCATCTTGGAAATGGCTGTAGTATTACAGCTGTTAGAAATGGTAAAAGCATAGACCATAGTCTTGGTTTTGGACCCAGTAATGGACTTATTATGGGTTCACGAAGCGGGGACATAGACCATTCGCTTATTTTCTATTTAGTGAATGATTTAGGCTATAGTTTGAACCAGGTCAATGATTTGCTCATTAAGGAAAGTGGTATGTTGGGTTTAACAGGGTATAGCGATTTGAGGGATATACAGACCGAAGCTGAAAATGGCAATGCGGACTGTAAATTGGCACTTGATATGAATGCCTATCGTATTAAAAAATACATAGGTGCCTATATTGCGGCAATGAATGGTTTGGATGCCCTTGTTTTTACAGCAGGTATAGGAGAGAATTCTGCTTTATTAAGAAGTATGGTGTGTTCAGACATGCAATATTTGGGCATTGAAATAGACGAAACTATAAATGCCTTAAAATCAAGTGGCTTAAGGGAAATACAGTCTTCCACTTCAGCTGTTAAAATTATGATCATACCTACCAATGAAGAACTTGAAATAGCGAAACAGGCATTTCAATTGCTCAACAATTAAAGTATCAATCCAAATACTTGCACAGAAATAAACAAATAAGAGTATTCTTCTTTATCCATAAGTCCTGGATGATGTTTTCTTAAAAAGGCATTGCGGACCGAATCCATTTTTTTCATCATTACTGTATTTGATTTTGCAAATTAAAAGTACTGCTAAGAGGTCGTAAATGATTTAAATCATTTTGAGGAATCACTTATTGCAATAATTTTAGTGCTTAGTGCCAAATAGGGATAATGATAAGAAATAGAAAAAATATTATAAAATTAAATCATCATGGAACAAGAAATGATTTACAATTCAAACCTGCATTTTGAGCATGAACAATGGCGAAGTGAACTGTTCTTTTGGGAAGATGAACTAAAAACCTTTAAAAATAGATTAAGTGAATTGGTAGTGCGATACACTTCTAAAGAGGTTTTGGTCCAATTAGAACATTATCAAAACCAATTTGTTCTCCACGGGGGTGTCATAGATGATCTTCTGGAAGATATTGAGGTGCATGAAACCCAAATTGCAGGTCAAAGTATGCAAGGTAAAGATGTGCTTGATACCGTATTGGTGAAAAAACATTTGGAATTTAGAAACCGCATAGAAACCCAAAGGCAGATATATGCTGATCTTAAAAAGGGTTTCTTCCGTTTTCTTTCCAAGTATATGTAGCGTATGCTTTTGCCAGGGTTTGCAGAAGCATAGAACGTTAAAAATATTTCAATTAGTTAATGGCTAGGTTTTAAAGTTAAAATCCAGCGTCAAAACCACTTTTCGATGCTGGTCTCGTGCTTTTGTGCTAAGACGACTTGTGCTTTGAAAACAAGATGCTAAGCCCAGAATAAATACTGATAATGACTATCTTTATTTGCATAATTAAGATAGTTATGAAT
>CAZYQR010000101.1:0-8092 GCA_964649755.1 uncultured Maribacter sp.
TGCGCTTATTGAATCTTGTCATGGTTTTACGGTATTCCTCAAGTTTCTTTTGGGTGGCCGAACCTTCGATTTTGGCATTGGTATCAAATGTATTCCAACTTGTGTTTATGGTAATATTCCCAGGTTCTCCAAAAAATGTAATTCTATCATTAATTTCATTATTGTCTTTTTTATTGAGGTACAGATAAAATATTTCAGGACTCTCCAATTCCGTTTTAAATGAAAAATTACCATCTCCATCTATCTCCAAAGAATCAATGGTTACCAAAGTTGAATCTGGCACGCGCTGCAAGTACAAAGTACCTTTCTTAAGTCCTTTCACCTTACCTGTAACGAACATAGTATTCGTGGTATCCTCAGAACATGAGATTAAAAAGAGCGTAATAAAACTAAAAAATAAAATATGCTTCATCTATAAAATTTTCACTGGCCATTGTACTTTGTCTTATCTGTCGATTAGTATTGACCATTTTTTATTAATTGCCCATAATGGGCTTTCATGTTATGATTTTGTGGGGCAAATATCAATAAACTTTACTTAATTCTAAACATTTGCAGCAACTTCCATAAGAAGTGCACATATATATGCCCCTGCAGTACCAACAACGTAGCCCAAAACAGCCAAAAGAATACCTACTGAAGTCAGAGAAGGATGAAATTCCGCAGCTATAATGGGGGCAGATGCGGCACCTCCTACATTTGCTTGACTACCTACAGCCAAAAAGAAGAAAGGAGCTTTGATGATTTTGGCAACTACTATGAGTAAGCCTGCGTGAATAGAAATCCATATGATACCAACAGCTATAAGGCCGGGGTTTTCGAGGAACCTACCCAAATCCATTTTCATGCCAATAGTCGCTACAAGTATATAAATAAACAATCCGCCAATCTTACTTGCACCAGCACCTTCATAATTTTTAGCTTTGGTAAATGATAGCATTATACCAGCCGCAGTTGCGAAAACGACCATCCATAAAAACTTGGATCCTAAAGAAGAGAGGGCTTTTTCTTTATTTCTAATGACTTCGAAAGTATTTTCCAAAAACCCGGCAAAATGATGCGCCAAATAATGGGACAGACCAACAGCGAAAAAAGCAAGACAAAGCATGATGATATAGTCGTGTAAGGTGGTAACCCTCGTTATTTTTTCAGTATGGGCCGTTACTTTGGCCTTAAGGGTTTCAATTGAAGAATTATCGGCCCCTAACCATTTGTCAATCCGGTCAGATTTTCCAATACCCAGTAATATAATGGCCATCCAAATATTGGCAACAACAATATCAATCAAAACCATATCCCCAAATTTCTTAGGATTGAATTGAAATACCTCTAACATGGCTGCTTGGTTGGCCCCGCCGCCGATCCAACTGCCTGCTATTGTAGCCAAGCCTCTCCACACAGCATCAAAGCCAGCTCCACCTACAGTTTCAGGTGAAAATATGGAGACAATAAGAATAGCTATTGGTCCGCCTATAATTATCCCCGCAGTACCCGTCAAAAACATGATTAGGGCTTTTGAACCTAAATTCATTATTGCTTTTAAATTTATACTAAGAGTCATCAAGACCAAAGCCGCTGGTAATAAGTAGCGACTGGCAATGTAATAAAGGTTAGAACTCTCTTCAGAAATAAGCCCTGTACTGGTCAAAATTGCCGGAAGCATATAACACATTAACAAGGTCGGAATAATGGTATAGAATTTTTTCCAGAACCCTTTCTTAATCGAGGAGGTATAAAAGACGAACCCTAAGCAAAGGCATAACAACCCAAAAATTACTGTATCTTCTGAAAGTGGAAGTTGATTCATTACCAATATTTTATAGCATGGGTTCCAAATATAGTCAAATCTTGAAATGTAGATTTAGAAAATGCGCAACGCCATTTTCCGTGTTTTTTAATGTGATGTAATCTGCAATGGCCTTTATTTCTTCCCTGGCATTACCTACAGCTACGCCGTAACCTGTATGACGCAACATCCCGTCATCATTATAGTTGTCACCAAAGGCTATAACATCATTTAGTGTATCATTGCCATTTAGAAGGGTCTCTATAGCGGAAAGTTTAGAAATGGCTTTTGGGGTGACTTCAATCAAAGTATCATTAGAACGATAAATATTCATAACCGAATCAAATTCTGCTCTTAGGATGGGCAATATACCATCGATAGTATCCAAAGAACCCATAAGCATTATTTTATGTGCTCCTATTTTTCTTTTTTGCCAATCATTCAGCGTATCTGATGTCTTTTGATAAATGGGATTTGCCTTGGTATGATGAATTTCTTTTTTCACACGTTCGGAACTTTCCGCTACGTACCATTCATCCCTGTAGTATAGTCCAAGTTTTATATCATAATTACTTGAAAGTTGATGCAGTAATGCTATTTGCTCTATATTAATATAAATGGAGTAAACTTCCTTATTCTTGTCAAGGATCAACGCGCCATTATAACATATCATTGGTTCATTTTCAATGCCTAGATCTCTTTGGATATATCGCATTGCTATTGGCATTCTGGCGGACACCAATATTATTTTAGTAGTTGGTTTTATTCGCCGGATTTCTGATATGGTGAAAGCGGAAACATCACTTTTGGTAGATAGTAAGGTGCCATCTAAATCAGCACATAATATTTTATAATTCATCCTAGATATTCAACCAATAGGTAAGCTTAAGGTTTATAGATCTTGACCTAGGTGCAAAGGAGTCGACGAAATAATTGTCGTTATATACCAAGTACAAATCCGATAGTGGAGCAAATCGCCATTGCAATCTGGAATTGAAGCCCAAATTATCTTGTTGTGTACTATATTGAACCAAGGTTGACCAAAAGAGCGACTTGTTGAAAGTGACTTCAATCTTTGGACTAAGAAGCCATAAATCCTCGCTAGAGTAGGGTTGGGGCAATTCTATTTTATTGTAATCGAAAAGTAAGGAAATGAATACCTTCGGTTGAAAACGATAGGTCATCCTGCCTCGAACAGAGAACTTCTCGCCATTAAAGAATCTGCCTATTTCAGATTCGGCACTATAGGCGAATATTTTTCTACTATCAGATCGGTATTCAAAATCCAAACTGTTGTAATGATAACCAAGATTACCAGGTAAGGCAATGGCATCATCTTTTCCCGTAGGTTCAAAATCATCGGTCAGGAAAGTGTATCTATTGTTGAAACTTGCACTAACCATTGAAAAATCCTTAAACCTAGCTTCCCACGATCCTCTAAGTGTATAGTCTGTATTTTTTAAATCTAAGCTAGGGCTCCAATTGAAAAATGGCTGGAACTGAAAACTATGGTTATTCAAAACCCCCTTTTTTGGCCAAAAAACTCTTTCTATTCTAACAAAACTTTTTAATATATCGGTTCTTCTAACAAAACCTAGATCTGAGCGGAAATCTTCTCCCACATAAACTAATTTGGAATAAATATTATAGTTTCTTGAATTATAATCGATTGTTCCTCCTGTCGAGAGATCTTTACCGCCAGATTCATGTTGAAAGGATTTATGTACAAAGAATTTACCATTCCACATATTATCTTTTGATATTAAGTTGTAATCAATACCTAACACTCTATTATATTTATCTTCTTCCGCCAAAAAGTCATAATCCTTTATAGATTGTCTATTAATAAAAAACATACCAATATTAGATCGGGCAAAGACTCTCTGTTGTATGGCAAACATCGTATTATTATTAGAGGCAATTTCATTCGCCTCATCATCCTCTGTTAGGATATTCATAAAGCCCAATCGAAAGTCCTTATTCAATTTGCCACTTAATCGCAAGCCCCCAATTATTTTGTTTTCTATAGAATTGTCTGCGGTGTCCTTAGCAATTCCTATACGTCTTGAGAAAAATGGATTCGCATCGCGTTGATCACCGAAACTGCCGAAAAGATCGCTATTGTCAATGAAGAATTGTCTCTTTTCTGGTAATGAAACTTCGAAACGGGTTAGATTGGTCACCTGATTATCAACTTCTACTTGGGAGAAATCAGGATTCACGGTAATATCGAGATTCATACTATTACCAATCGCAAATTTGGCATCACCACCAACCTTCACATTATCAAACCTATCATTTGTTTCAAAATCTTTCTGTGATATTGCGTTTATGTAAGGTATAATGGCTATTGGCGATTGGGATTGCCCCAATGGTCTTTCAAAAATCATATCGCCCATGAAGGTCATACCAAAGACATTTTGGTTTTGGGGTATTTTCATCCATGCACTTGTCTCATTCGACTGCGTATCAAAACGATAGCTGTTAAAGCCCCATTTGGTTTCACCTTCTTTGAATTTGAAAGCAGTTAATGGAATAATAAGCTCAGAAGTATAATAATCATCATACATTTTGGAATCTCCTTGCCACTTTGTATCCCAAGACATAGTAAATCCCCTTATATTATTGCCGCCGCCTGATAGCAGGCCTTCCCTACGAACACCAAATGGATTTATTCCAAATAGAAAAGCATTGGTACCATCATTAAAGGTGTCAAATAGCATCGTGATATTATCACTGTCACCAGCCCTAAAATCACGTTTCAATGTTTGAACCATGTAGTTTTTACCTGCAGCTTTTACAGTAATTCCTATATAGAGGTTTTTATCGTCATACAGCATCTTAATATCTGACTGTTGGCTGGCTGGAACTGAATTATTCGGAAAATGTTCCCAAAAGTCATGGGCGCTCTCGGCGCTCTCCCAAACGGACTCGTCAAGAATACCATCAGGGATGATATCCTCACCATTTGAAATATGTTTTACAGTGAAGCTTTTGTTTCTTTCTTGAGCGTAGGTAAATAAGGTGGTAAGCAGTAGTGCAAAGGCACAAAGAATTCTGGTCATTGGTAGTAGAATTAGCTACCGCCAAATTTAAGGTTTTAATGCGTTAAAAAAACCCTAAAGTTTTCATCAGCCCTGAAGATGATAGCTTTTATTTCTAGATATTCAACCAATAGGTCAATTTCAGATTGATAGAGCGATAACGTGGAGAAAACTGATTCACAAAATAGTTATCATTATAAACAATGAATAAATCTGAAAGTGGCGCAAAACGCCACTGCAAGCGAGAATTAATGCCCAAATTATCACTTTGATTGCTGTATTGAACAAGGGTGGACCAGAACAACGATTTACTAAAGGTAATTTCTACTTTAGGACTGATTAACCATAAATCGGCACTTGGATGTGGGTCCGGTAATGATATTTTATTATAGTTAACAGCTAATGAAATTTGTGCTTTGGGTTGTAATCGCAAGAAGAGTATACCTTCAAGTGAGAATATGTCACCGTTGAAAAAGCTACCGAACATCGACCTACCCCTAAGGGAAAGTATTTTGGCGGAATTGGACATATACGCCAGGTTTACACTATTATAGTGGTAACCTACATCATTAGGCAAGGGTATGCCACCATCTGTGTTCGTAGGGTCGAATTCATCCGTGTCTGTAAGAAAAGTGTAACTATTGGTAAAACCCACACCCAGTTCGGATTGGTCTTGAAAACCAACGCTTCCGGTGAGCATGATATCATGATCCGTCTTTTTGTAATCCAAATTTGGTCTCCAAGTCACAATAGGAAAAAGCTCAAAACTGTATGAATTCAGAGTCTTGCTCTTGGGCCAGAAAACTTTTTCAAAAGAGGTAGCCAGTTTTAAAACGTCGGTTCGTCGTATAAAACCAAGATCAGAAGTGAAATCTTCATTGATAAAGGCAAGGTCACTGAATACATTAAAAAACCTGGATCTACGCGATAAGAATGCTCCTGCGGAATAGTTACCTTCTTTATCATCTGGCTGAAACGATTTATGAGTGTAGAATTTCCCGATCCATTTATTATCCTTTGATGCCAGATTATAATCTATGCCCAATACGCGATTGTATTCATCCTCACGTTTAATAAAATCATAATCTTTAAAAGACTCCCGATTAATAAAGAATATGCCAACATTGGAACGGGCAAATAGTTTTTTTTGAATTGCCAACATGGTATTGTTGTTTGATGCAATTTGATTCTCAAGATCCTCATCGGTCTGTATACTCAATACCCCCAACCGCCAATTTTCATTTAATTTTCCACTTAGCCGAATTCCGCCTATAATTCTGTTTTCTATGGTATTGCCTGCAGTATCTTGGGCGATACCGATACGTCTTGAAAAAAACGGATTGGCGTCTCGACTACCACCAAAACTTCCGAAGAGATCACTATTGTCAATGAAAAATTGTCGCTTTTCCGGTAGTGATACCTCGAAGCGGGTTAGATTAGTGATAATCGCATCGACTTCTACATTGGAAAAATCGGGATTTATGGTCACATCTAAATTCATTCCATTACCGATGGATATTTTCGCATCTCCGCCCACTTTAAGGTCGGTATTACTTTTATCCGATTCAAAATCCTTCTCTGAGATTGTATTTACATAAGGAATTAGGGCCAATGGTGTTTTGGATTTACTCAGCGGTTTTTCAAAATTCATATCTCCCATAAAGGCCAAACTCACCAAGAACTGTCCTTGGGGTACACGATGCCAAGTACTACGTTCGTTCGTCTGCATATCAAATCGGTAGCTTTGAAAACGCCATTTGGTCTCACCATCCTGGAATTTAAAAGAGGTCAAGGGTATGGCCATCTCTGAGGTATAGTAGTCCCCATGTATCTTGGATTCGCCTTTCCATTTGACATCCCATGAGGTGTTAAAACCCCTTAAATCAGATCCACCACCTGAAATCAATACCTCCCGGCGTACGCCATAGGGATTAATACCGAATAAAAATGCGTTGGTACCATCATTAAAGGTGTCGAAAACCAAACTCATACTATCGCCGTTACTTGCACGAAAGTCCCTTTTTAACGATGGGGTTATCCAATTGCTGCCAATAGATTTTACGGTAAGACCAATATAGAGATGCGTATTGCTAACCACCATTTTTATCTCAGTGGGTTGTTCGGCAAGTACTGAATCCGTTGGGAAATACTGCTGAAAGTCACGCGGGCCATCGGCAACTTCCCAAAAGGATTCATCAAGAATTCCGTCAATTTCAGGAAGTTCTGTAACGTATTTTACGGTAAATGATTTGGTATTGGTTTGACTGAGAGTAGGGGTGGCGAAAAAGAGGAGTAGTAACGCGCAAAAAACTCTGGTCATTGGTTTTTGGATTGGTGGGTTGCCAAATTTAAGCGTTTAAATCGTTAAATAAATCCTAAATGTTCTATTATAGATCGCTCTTTTTTTTAGGCTCCCGTTTTGCCTCTTTCAAGCTTTTCATGAGCATCCATTCTATTTGACCATTAGTGCTTCGAAACTCGTCGGAGGCCCATTTTTCAATTGCTTTCAGCATTTCTTCGTTCATACGTAATGCAAATGCTTTCTTTTTGCTCATATCAAAGTTAAATTACGCCTATCTGTTCTTATCTCGTTCTAAAACTGCTTTCATTGCATTGGAATGTGTTAGGCGGATAATACTTATTACTTGCCACCCTTGTTTTGCCAACGAATTAAGTTCATCTTCGAAATCTAAGTCTTGATTACCAAGAAACTTTTCCTTTTGTTTGATAATCTTATATTCTTTCATACTTTTTCTTTTAGGTAAAGTGCAATCACTTTTTTAGCTTGCTCCTGTTTTTGAGTTCCTATCAATATTTTTTTACCTGATTTAAGTTCAATTTGTATGCCTTTATTTCCCTTAACGTTAAAAGCCCTTCCTTTTCCTAATGAAGTTCGATACCCCCATCCCCCATATTCCATAATCGGGTTATAAGTTCTAACATAACAATTTTGAATATCTGTCCAAGCTATTTTTTTAGCAGAAAAATGGAAGGGTAAGAATTGATATTTGATTCCGCTCTCATCTATTTCTGTTCGCAATTTTAAATAATAAAATAATATCAAAATAGGAAAAATGGATGCAATTACGATTAATTGACCAAAGGAATCATTGGGACCAACATTACCTACTGCCTCATTAGTGAAATACCATTGATAAATAGAATATCCTACGAATAGTATAAGTGCTATGAATAGTAGTTGTAACCACCATTGATTAAACCGTTGCGTCTCAGAGAATACTCTCATGGTCAATGATTCCTT
>CAZYQR010000102.1:0-8051 GCA_964649755.1 uncultured Maribacter sp.
GCTTTTGCTATTGTGAGTCTTATTTTGTAGAATACCAATAGTTTCTTTAAAAAATTCAAGGAAGAGGAACGCCTAAAAATGGAGATTTGGGCCACGGCCCAGTCTGAACTTTTGAAATATTCCGAAGATGTAGATATGGGTAATCTTACCATTAAAGTACTTCAAAACAACACCTCAACACCTATGATCTTGGTCAATAAGGATGGCTCGATCAAGACCAATAATATGCCTGGGGATAAGGTTAAGGATTCAATCTATCTTCAACGAAGTATTAAAATATTTGGGAATGAAAATACGCCAATCTCCATCGATCAACAAGGTGAACATTTGGCCACCTTGTATTATGGAAATTCAGAAGTTCTGAACAAGCTAAAATATTATCCGATTGCCCTATTGCTAATAATACTGCTCTTTGCAATGGTTATTTTCTTTTTCTTTAAAACCAACAAAGCATCTGAACAAAATAAACTTTGGGCTGGTATGGCAAAAGAAACTGCACATCAGATTGGCACACCGCTATCTTCGCTTTTGGGTTGGAATGAACTTCTTAAAAGTGAAAAAATAAACCCTGAAATCACCAAGGAAATAGAAAAGGATATCTCCCGACTTGAAACTATAACCGAACGATTCTCAAAAATAGGTTCTTTACCTGTACTTAAAGAATTCGACATTGTTATAGAGACGAAAGAAGCTTACGATTATTTAAAACGAAGAAGTTCTAAATTGATTCACTTTTCGTTCAATTCCAAAGTTGAAAAGCTCCCTGTTCTTTTAAATCATTCCTTATATAATTGGACCATTGAGAATCTGGTTAAAAATGGAATTGATGCGATGAAGGGCAAGGGAAGTATTGCCATAGATATAATTCCTGCAGGAAAATATGTGAATATTTTAGTGGCCGACACGGGTAGTGGCATCCCAAAAAGCAATTATCAAAACATATTCAATCCTGGGGTAACCTCCAAAAAAAGAGGTTGGGGCCTAGGGTTATCATTAGTCAAAAGAATAGTTGAAGAATATCATCAAGGAAAAGTAAAAGTACTCTCCTCAGGAAAGGAAGGTACCATAATGCAGATATCCTTAAAAGTAAATAGTTAAGCCATGGCGAAGGAAAGATTTGAAGTTATCAAGGAAGCTGATATCACCAACAATTGTCCAGAATGTTTTAATCAGGACATAAAAATAACTTTTCAGCAAAAGCATAAATACGGAAAATTATATGATAGGACCACCAATGAGGTAACACATAAAATTAAATGCAACAAATGCGAATCTATAATCTATCCTGTGAATTGGACCGATGATATTGAACGAACCTTCAATTATTATCAAAAAATGGTTGCCCCGAAAGAGGCTTCAATCCGTTTTACCTCTTTGTTTTATATTTTGATTATCTCCTTAATAGTATTAATAGGAGTGGGAATATATCTATGGCAATCAGGGATTATTCAACTTTAGAGCGAATTTTTGCCGAAATAGCTTCAAATTCCTCTTTGGTAGGTGCAACTTTATGTTGAAATGTTGCTTCTTTCATTTCATTCAATGGAATCAAATGTACATGAACGTGTGGTACTTCGAGACCTATTACCGTTATGCCAACTCTTTTGCAATCCATGGAAGCTTCAATGGCCTTTCCGATCTTTCTTGTAAAGGCCATTAGACCCATATAGGTTTCCTCATCCAAATCCATGATCTTATCAACTTCCTTTTTAGGAATACATAAGGTATGACCTTTGGCATTAGGATTAATATCCAAAAAGGCGAAAAAGTTTTCGTCTTCGGCAATTTTGTGACAAGGAATCTCTCCGTTGATAATCTTAGTGAAAATACTAGCCATGGTGCATCTACTTTAATTAGAATTCAAAAAAAATCCTATCAAGATTTGATAGGATTAAATATAAAGATTTATTGATAGCTACCTATCTTGTTATCTCTAAAATCTCAAAGGTAATAGCACCATTGGGAATCGTGATTTCGGCAGTATCTCCAACTTCTTTCCCCAATAACCCTTTACCTATAGGTGAACTAACTGAAATTTTTCCAGTCTTTATATCGGCCTCACTTTCGGCTACCAATGTATACTTCATTTCCATACCATTGGCTCGGTTTTTTAGTTTAACCGTTGACAATACCAATACTTTTGAATTATCCAATTGGGATTCATCAATCAATCTTGCGTTAGCCAAAGTATCTTCCATTTTGGAAATTTTCAGTTCTAATAACCCTTGTGCTTCCTTGGCAGCATCATATTCTGCATTTTCAGATAAATCACCTTTATCCCTAGCTTCCGCAATTGCTTGCGAAGCATTAGGACGCTCAATATCTTTGAGCTGATTCAACTCATCCCTCAACTTTTTTAACCCTTCTGCCGTGTAATAAGATACGCTACTCATAACTTCGTCGTTTAATAAATAGGAAAATCCCCTTTTTTAGAGAGGATTTAACGCAAATATACATAATTTTTGTTCAATTTTGCCGAAGTATCCCTAATTAGAAAGTGCTTTATGACCCGTATTTTTGGTTTAGTTTTATTGTTTTTATTGGCATCTTGTAGTAATGATGGTACAAACCGCAATCCCTTTTTACAAGAAATTGGTTTTAGGTTTGATATGAACCTGAACCTGCCATTGTACAGTCCGTTGACCAACACAGGTAATGCAGTATATGTGGGAGCCGAAGGCGCTGGTTTAGCTGGTTTCTTTGCTATGAACACGGGATTCAACCGATTTAGGGCTTTTGAAGCCAGTTGCCCCAACCATGCACCCAATGATTGCTCAACCATGGTACTTAATGGCCAAACCGCTACCTGTTCTTGCGAAGATTACGAATACAGTTTGTTCACCGGACAATTGCTGAATAGACCGGATGATGGTAAACGCTATTATGATATGTTGGAATATCGAACAAGCTTTGGAGGTAATACCTTAAGTGTTTCTAATTAAATTTGCAATTACTACAATCCCAAGATTTTATCCATCACCCAACTGGTATGCAAGCCTGAACTTCCTAAAGACGGATGATTTTTTTCACCTAATAAGTGACTTTTGATGTTCGTTACATGAAATTCCTGGATATGTTTTGGATTAGGAATTTCAAGCTTCTCCTCACCTTTTGAATTCAAAAGAATTATAGGTTCTTCATTGAAGATAGAAAAAGTGATCTTCCCAGCACTGCCTAAGATTTCAACCTTATCTTCGCGCTGATAGCAACCAAAATTCCAGCTACCATTGCCCGTTACACCGCTTTTGTGCATCCAACTGCCTACAATGGCATCTTTTGCTGAATATAATCCCATTTGATTTGTTGCATTGCCATTGGCTATTTCAATATCTCCCAAGAAGTAAATAAACAAATCAAGTCCATGACTTGCCAAGTCATCAAAATATCCTCCTGGGGCAATACTAGCATCAGTTCTCCAATTATAAGTCCCGTTTAAGTCCAATTGATTGGGAGGTTTGGACAAATGCCAATGTATATGACGAACCTCACCAATAGCACCTTCATCCAACCATTGTTTTATTTTGTTGAAACGAGGTAATGAACGCCTATAATAAGCTATGAACAAAGGAATGCCCTTCTTTTCAAAAGCGTTATAGATTTCCAAGCTATCAGAGTAACACGGAGCCATAGGTTTTTCAATACAACAAGATTTTCCTGCCTTTGCTACTTTCAAGGCATAAAATTTATGCGAATCTGGGGGTGTAGCAATATATACGGCATCAATATCATTATCAGCAATTAAATCATCTGCATTGGAATAGTGCTTTGAAATATTATGCCGTTTGGCATAATCAGCGGCTTTCTCCTGATCACGACGCATGACGGCCACAACTTCAAACCCATCGATGTTTTGATAGGCTGGTCCGCTTTTTATTTCGGTAACAGCACCGCAGCCAATTATTCCCCACCTTACGTTTTTAGAGTTGGTCATTCAATTGAAATATATCCAAATCTACGAATTCTGGCGAAATCATTACTATTAAAAAGGGAGATACTCATTGGAATATCTCCTTAAATCCCTTACTAAAAAGTGTCCAAATATAGCTTAGAAACTCAATGTTGCCCCCAATAAAAAGTTAGTGCCTGCTTGTGGATAATAACCGGCACCTTCTATTGTAGTTGTCTGTCCAGGAGCAGACCATGTATCATCATAGGTAAAGAAATACCCGTTAGAAACAAACTCAGCATTGAATATATTGTTTACTAATGCAGAGAGCGTTATACTTTTTATAAAAGAGTTGATTTCTATCACATAGTACATATTAAAATCCGTTTGGGAATAGGCATCCAAAACTGAACCTTTGGCATCGATATTACCCATATACTGCTTACTGATATATTTACTTAACAATGAAATCTGTAACTCTTTCATAGGCATATATGAAATCCTGTTCCCAATGATAATCTCAGGTGAAAAAGCGATATTGGTATTTCCTAAATTTTGAATTGTCCCATCTCTTTGAAAAACAAAACCTTTATTCTTGTTTGAGCTTAATGCAATATTTGGGCTAATAACAAATTTATTGCCGATAGCAATATTCGCATCTATTTCCAAACCAAAACGGTAACTATCGCCAACATTGGCTCTTAATGGTGCTCCTACATCATTCAATTCGCCGGTGAGCACTAATTGATCCTTGTAGTTCATATAGTATAAGTTAGTGTTTAGTTGAACATCAGTAGAAAGGTAGCGCCAGCCCAATTCAAAATCATTTAGTTTTTCTGGTTTTGGACCTGCCTGCCGGCGAGGCAGGCTCCCATTTTCATAGTCATTCCGATTAGGTTCCCGGTTAGCAACAGCATAGGATAAATAGAAGTTATTGTTTTGGTTTAAATCAAATGTCGCCCCAACTTTTGGATTAAAGAAATTGAAAGTATCATCGACCAAACCAGTGTCATCACCATTAGCTTCATACCCTACCGTTCTATATTGCAAGTCCCCAAAAAGACTCCAATTATCATCTAATTTGTAATTGGCTTTCGCAAATACATTAAAGTCGGTCTTTTTGGAAACATCATCATAATATCGATCCCGAATAGAACTATTCGGAGCAAACTCTGCCCAAATAACCTCTCCAAAATGTTTGCCTTCATAGGCATTCCATCCTCCTCCGAGAATCAAGTTCAAATTTTCCTTATTATAATTTGCTGAAAATACGGTGCCATAAAAATCATTGTCTAGCCATCTTCTGCGAATAAGGTCAGTTGTATTCACCTCTTCACCATCAATTGTAAGAGGAGAAAAACCGTAAGTGCCAAAATCATCATCCTCTTTAAATTGTTCAAAAAAGCCTCGCCCTCTTGTATAATGAAGCGCCAAATTGGTGTTCCAATTATCATTCAATTTTTGATTCCAAAGCAGTTGGGCATGATTTTGTTTGTAGTTGTCCACTTCATTTTCATAGAATTGGGTGTTTCCGTTCTCATCAGTATATATTCCTGAAGGATTGAAAGTTCTATCAGACTCCAAAGTAGCCGCATCAATACCGTACCAAGCTTGATACGTAATTTCATGACCGCCAAAAAGAAGAGCCTTCAATAAAGTGTTTTCATTTTTAAAAGCTCCTTGTAAAAAATAAGAATCCAATTCGGAAGAAGCCCGATCAATATATCCGTCTGAGTTAATTCGCGATAGTCTGCCCGAAATCTCAATATGGTCGTTCAGCAAACCCGTGCTAAATTTTAAGTTGTTTCTCAAAGTACTGAAACTACCAATAGATGATGAGATTTGACCATATGATTCATCTGAAATGCCATCGGTAGCAATATTTAAACTTGCACCAAAAGCTCCGGCACCATTAGTTGAAGTACCCACTCCACGTTGCAATTGCAAGCTCTCCGTCGAGGATGCAAAATCAGGCATATTTACCCAAAACGTACCATGTGATTCTGAATCATTATAAGGTATTCCATTAATAGTGACATTTACCCTTGTGGCATCGCTACCACGAACTCTTATGCCGGTATAGCCAACCCCAGCTCCAGCATCAGATGTCGTAACCACAGCAGGCATATAATTCAATAAAATAGGAATGTCCTGTCCCAAATTCCTTGGCTTTAAATCTTCTTTGGTAAGATTGGTGAATGTTATTGGTGACTCTTTGGTTGCTCGAATAGCCGAAACAAACACCTCGTCCAATGTTATTTTTTTACCTTCAAGGGAATCTTTCTGGGCTTCTTGGGCTGAGAGACCCATAGTAAAGGCAATTAAGCCTAATGCTGCGAATAAAAGTTTCATCCGTAATACGTCTGTTACGAATAAAAGGGGCTATTATCCTTTATTAAAATTGATATTTGTTTCTAAAAGAAACATTGGAAAATCCAAATGGCAATTTTTGCCTCCCTTAGCGACATTACCCGCCCAGGTTCATTGGGTATAATCTCAGCCAGCTTAAACCAGCACCCCTTTGAGATGGGGCAAATGTACTATTGAAAAGTAAACCATCATAATAAAAAATGATTTACTTCTATTTTATTGGGACCAACTATATTTGGGAAGTATTCTTTTTGCCTATACTTGATGTGTGGGTTTTAACAAGTCATTGACGGTCTTTACAGGATTGAATGTTGATAGAGGAACCTCTACGAAAATGGTATTCCAAAAAGCCATAGCGCCATTCCATAACCCTGGAAGTTCTAAAGCCTTTAACTCACGCCCTTCTTGGGTTTTACTGGTTATAAAAGCTTGTTTATGATCAACAAAATTCAAAAGATTGAATTTCTCGCCTTTAAAATTCTTTACACCACAAACCAAGTCAACAGGATTGAAATGGGTTGAATTATTAAGGATATCCACCTGTTTTTCATTCGACATGTCAAGTTGTGCAGACTCGATAATTTGAAGTGAAACATGATCTTGGGCATTCCTTATCCAAAAAGGCCCCCCGCCAGGTTCTCCTTCATTTTTGACCATTCCGCAAATTCGGATTGGTCTATTAACTTTATCCTTTAAAATTTCAATCTGATCTCCAAGGCTAAAACTAGAATATTTATCTACAAAGCGAACATTAAGCTCGTTTTCAAGAAATTCCTTTATCTCTAACAT
This sequence comes from uncultured Maribacter sp., assembly GCA_964649755.1. GTDB lineage: Bacteria > Bacteroidota > Bacteroidia > Flavobacteriales > Flavobacteriaceae > Maribacter_A. Next base: position 7,046 of record CAZYQR010000102.1, read on the forward strand.
TGCATCGGCAGACACTTTATTATCATCAAGTATTTGAGCATATTTGAATGCCTTCTCCTGGACCTTTAAAAGCAAGCCTGCCAACATTTTCTTGCTTTTTGTAAGTTCTTCTTGCGCATTAGGCACTACAACATTATCAATGTTTTTAATAAAAATAACATCAGCTTCCTCTTCATTCAAGTTCTCTATGAGCGCACCATGACCACCTGGTCTAAAAAGTAAAGAACCGTCTGAATTCCGGAATGGATTATTATCCATATCAACTGCTATAGTATCTGTTGATGCCTTTTGGTATGAGTACCCAATGTTGAATTTCGTTTTTGTTTCTTTAGATAGTCTATCATTAATAGCACCATATTCCTTGGTGAACATGCGAATATGCTGTTCGGAAATGGTAAAATGTAAATTAGCCTCTTCCCCAACTTTAGCATAATTGGAAGCTTCTTTTAAATGTTCTTCAAAAGGAGTGGCTGAATGGTCTCCATAATTATGAAAGGGCAGTAATCCTTTTGGATAAAATCCATAGTTCAAAGCATCTTCAGACATCATTTCCTTAACAAAAAGATATAGTTCTTCGTCCTTATTAGAGAATTTTCCTTTGATTCTTTCTTGAACAATATCGTAAAATGGGAAATCTTTCAATCCAGCATTAAAAACCTGTAAATCGGTATCATTAGTGCGCTCAAAGTATTTCTTTAAATTTTCTTTTGATGGATTATAGGCATCTAAAAAATTGAAGAGTGCCTTGAACATTCTTGATGCAGCCCCAGAGGCAGGAACAAATTTGAGAAGTGCTAAATCGTCTTTAGGCCCTTCAAATTTATTGATCAGTGATTTTTGTTCGCGAATTGTAAATTTGCTAATGCCCTCACCCACAATGGCAGCGTTTACAAGATTTACAAAAGGAATACCGTCTTCGAAAATTTCGATTTGGCTTCTAACTTTCTCTTTCGCAATACCTTTTGCGGCTATTTGTTTTAAATCGTTTTCGGTTAGTTGAATCATT
>CAZYQR010000103.1:0-8003 GCA_964649755.1 uncultured Maribacter sp.
AATAATAATTATAAAGGGTTCCCTGTAATTGAATCCCTAAGAAAGCCAAAATGGCGAAAAGAAGAGGGCCTTGGTATACATACCATATGGCCAAAACGATTATTAAATTCAGTAGAATGTCAGCGATAGAATCAAAATACCTTCCCGTATATGAAGGTGTGTTTTTTAATCGAGCCAACTCTCCATCTGCAGCGTCTAAAATTGATTTTAAAACCAAGAAAAAAGCGGCAGCCCAATATTGTTGATTCAAAATACAGAAAACAGCAATTAATCCTGAAATAATAAAACTTATGGTTACGTCAATTGGTGTAACAGTAGTGTTTTTAAGAAGGTTCGCGATGTATTTGGCTAAAGGCCGGCCGTAATCTGATAGGTCGAAGAATTGATTTTCCTTTGGTAGCTTTGACATTATAAAATAATCGAGCTTGAAAATTCTAAGAACGAGAGCACGCTTGCTTAAAATTTTTGCCCAAGAGCTATGATAAAGGTACTACTAATTTGGAATAGCATAAAATTTGAATTTTATGAATATGAATTATTCGTTTTTATAGATTACACCATCTTTCATCACAAATCCCACTTTCCTCATTTTAGAAATGTCCTTGGTTGGGTCGCCTTCTACTGCAATAATATCGGCTAGAAATCCTTTCTGCAAATTTCCACGATCTTTCATATGTAAAACCCTTGCATTGACTGAGGTGGCTGATTGTAATACCTTGATAGGCTCCATACCATATTCTACCATCATTTCAAGTTCCCGATAATTTGTACCATGTGAAAAGACCCCAACATCACCCCCAAAAACAAGGTCTACTCCTGATTGTAAGGCTAGTTTAAAGGAGGCTTTCTTTTTTGTAATGCGTTCAGGATCAGGTTCATCCCCTTTTTTCCATCCATTGTATTGTAAAATGGCATCTCCAGCGGCTAGTGTTGGGCAAAGGGCAACTCCTTTTTCTTTCATCAAATTAAAAATTTCTTGCGTTCCACCATCCCCATGCTCAATTGTTTCAACACCAGCCATTATTGCACGCCTCATTCCCTCTGGGGTACTTGCGTGTGCAACAACATATCTGCCGGCACTTTCAGCAGTAGCAACCATGGCTTCAATTTCTTCTAATAGAAAGGTAGGTTGCGAAGGTTCACCTTTTCCCCATCTATAGTCCGCATAGATTTTTATTAAATCAGCTCCGTTACCCAATTGCCTTCTCACTGTTTTTATGACTTCATCAACACCACTGGCAGGTTCAGCTCCTAACGGAACGGTTACCCCATCATGAAAACCTTTTGGGCCATAAGCTCCTGTGGCCACGATGGCTGGTCCTGCGACCAAAACTCTTGGGCCTTGGATGATACCATCATCAATCATTTTTTTTAAATATACATCGGAGTAGCCTGCCCCTTCGGCACCTAAATCCCGCATAGAGGTAATACCTGCCATTAATGATTTCTTGGCGTGTACGGTTCCGCGAATCGACCTTTCCACAGGAGATTCCTTCAATACTTGATCATTCCATGAAGTTTCGTTGTAAGGATGCAGCAATAAGTGTGAATGGCCCTCGATGAGACCTGGCATTAAGGTCATCCCCGACATTTTAATTTCGTTGGTATTCGCGGAAATATTCAGTCCAGAAGGATTTCCAACATAGGTGATGGTATTCTTTTCGACGAGCACAACCCAATTCTTATGTAATTGCTCTCCGTCAAAAACCTGGTCAGGAACAAGTAGGGTTTGGCAAAATAATGCGTTGAATGATACTACAAGTAAAGTAAATAATATTCCTTTCATTTTTTAAATGGTTCTTTGTTTCATATTTGCTGCACAGAACGTGATTATTTCTTTGATTCTTTTTTGGCGAGTTTCATCTCGCTTTGCATGGTTTGGCCAATTTCGCCATTCAACATCATTTTTAAAAAAGTAGTGACCAATTTCCCTCATTTAAACTTACGATTTTATCATTTCCCGGGATAATATTAAAATGCGCTTGGATGTTGATGATATCAATACTTATATTTAGAGATTCAGGTATGAACTAAAGATAGTACTAAATGATGAAAAAAGCATTCCTATTTATAGTGGTCACTTTTGCATTGATAATGACCAGTTGTAGCAATAAAAGAGAAGGCAAACCTAGGGTTCTGGTGTTCTCGAAGACAATGGGCTTTAAGCATGCTTCAATTCCTAAGGGCATTGAAGCCATTCAAAAATTAGGCCTGGAAAATGGTTTTGAGGTGGACACCACAAAGAATGCATCACTTTTTACGGATGACAACCTGAAACAATATTCGTCAATAGTTTTTCTAAGTACCACGGGAAATATTTTAGATCATTATCAAGAAGCTGCTTTTGAGCGCTATATTCAATCGGGAGGGGGCTTTGTTGGCATACATGCGGCGACAGATACAGAATACGATTGGGGCTGGTATAACAGGTTGGTTGGAGCCCAATTTCTAAGTCATCCTGCGGGTACGCCAAACTCTGATTTTATCATTGAGGATAATTCATTCATTGCTACCAAACATTTCACGGATTCAATATGGAACAGGGATGATGAACTCTATAATTTTAAGAATTTAAACAGTGAAGTCAATGTTTTGATTACCGTTGATGAAAGTACTTATAAAGGTGGTGAGAATGGCGATTTTCATCCCATGAGTTGGTATCATGAATATGATGGAGGCAGGGCTTTTTACACCGCTGCCGGTCATACCGATGAAAGCTTTTCAGAGGAAAAATTCGTAAACCATATTTTAGGCGGAATACAATATGTGATTGGAGAAAATTTAAATTTGGATTATAGTAAGGCAACATCGCAAATACCTCCAGATATTAATAGATTTTCAAAGGTAACTCTAACTTCGGGTCAATTTTTTGAACCTACCGAAATGGCGGTTTTACCGAATAATGATGTGTTGATTTCTCAGCGCAGGGGGGAAATCATGTTTTTTAATGATGTTACGAAAGAGCTAAAGGAAATTGCAAGACTGGATGTATACCATAAAACCTTGAAAACACCTAGTGTAAATGCTGAGGAGGGGTTGATGGGACTTCAAAAAGACCCTAATTTTGCCAAGAACAATTGGATTTATCTTTACTATAGTCCGACAGGTGATGAATGGGTAAACCGTTTATCACGTTTTAAATTCAAGGACGGTGTTTTTGATTTGGACTCTGAACAAGTGATTTTGGATGTTGAAAGTCAGCGTGAAATTTGTTGTCATACAGCAGGTTCAATCGCATTCGGCCCGGATGACCTATTGTATTTGTCTACTGGAGACAACACTACACCATTTGATGAAAAAGGAGCTAAGTATGTTAGTAAAGGGTTTGCTCCTTTGAACGATATACCTGGTAAAGAACAATATGATGCCCGCCGTTCTTCAGGGAATACCAATGACCTTAGAGGAAAGATCTTGAGAATTAGGGTCAATGAAGATGGATCATTTGATATACCCAAGGGAAATCTTTTTCCTGTAGGTTCCGATAAAACCCGTCCAGAGATTTATACCATGGGCCATCGGAATCCGTATCGTATTTCGGTCGATTCCAAAAAAGGGTATGTGTATTGGGGCGATGTTGGTCCGGATGCTGGGAAAGATGATATTGCCAATCGTGGCCCGAGGGGATACGATGAAATGAACCAGGCCCGTGAAGCAGGTAACTTTGGTTGGCCACTGTTCATAGGTAACAATAAGCCTTATAGGGATTATGATTATACCAATGGTGAATCGGGTGTGGTTTTTGACTCTGCAAAGCCCATAAACGATTCAAAAAACAATACTGGATTACAAGAATTACCACCAGCCCAGGGAGCTTATGTGTACTACCCTTATGCCGAGACCCCGGATTTTCCCCAAGTGGGTACAGGGGGTAGGAATGCCATGGCCGGACCAACCTACTATTCAGATTTGTATACTAACGGGGGTGGATTACCTTCTTATTATGATGGTAAAGTCATTATTTACGATTGGATGCGGGGTTGGATGAAAGCGATCACACTTTTCAAGGATGGTAATTTTAATAAGATGGAACCTTTTGCCTCGGATATAGAGGTTAACAGTTTAATTGATATGGAGATGAGTCCTGATGGGCGGGTTTACCTATTGGAATATGGCAGCGGTTGGTATCAGCAAAATGAGGATTCCAGTCTGGGTTATATTGAGTTCAATGCCGGAAATAGACCGCCAGTAATAGAAGACCTGACAATAGATTTGACCTCTGGAAAATTACCTTTGACGGTAAACGCGATGGTTGAAGCCTATGACCGTGAGAATGACCCAATGACGTATATATGGAGTTTGGGAAATGGTGAAACCAAAGAAACAAATGTCCCAGAACTATCCCATACATTCACCGATGCAGGAGCATATGAAATTTCTGTTGAGGTTATGGACAATAAGAATGAAAATACATCCAGTGAAAGTATTTTGGTGGTTGCTGGAAATTCAAGACCTGAGGTATCAATTGATTTAAGTGGCGGAAACTCCTCGTTCTTTATTAAAGGAGTGCCCATTAGGTATAGTGTTTCCGTAACCGATGCTGATGGCGGACCAATTGATGAAGCAAATATTTTCGTTTCAGTTGATTATATGGCCGGAATGGACGAAGTGAATAAGTCCCAAGGACATCAGCAAGTATCCGCAGCGGTTATGGGTAGGGCGTTGACACAAGCGATGGACTGTAAGACCTGTCATAAAGAAATAGGAGCATCAATTGGTCCTGAGTATAAAGCGATTGCAGAAAAGTATAAGGATAATCCTAAGTCCATGGCGTACTTACAGAAGAAGATAATGGAAGGCGGCACTGGTGTTTGGGGAGCGGTGATGATGCCTGCGCATCCCAATGTGACCAATGATGAAACTAGACAGATAACTATGTATATTCAATCACTGCTCAGCAATAGTGTTGTGAATATATCTTTGCCAGCCTCAGGGAGTGTTCTTCCAGAACCTTTAGAAGGTGATAATGTTATGGTTATCAGGGCAAGTTATACGGATAATGGCGAACCGAGCGTAACTCCATTAATCGGTTCTAGTTCAGTTGCTTTACAAAGGAGCACTTTGCCTTTATCACCAGCAACCAAAAACCAATGAAATCTATTTTGTGCTTAAGCCCAAAGTAGGCAAAGATAGGGCGGAAGCCCTTTTAACATTGGAAAATGTTCGTTTTGATGGAAATTAAGTGCGTGTTTTTAATACTTAAGAGGGATAGTGCTGTAGTACTGTCTCTTTTTTTATTTCTATTTACTTTCAATTGTATTGCCATTTTCATCCAACGGTAAAAAAGGATTAAAAGCGATTTCCCAAAGATTATCATCAGGGTCTGCAATATATCCACTATAACCACCCCAGAATACTTCTTCGGGTGGTTTTACAATTTTCACCCCGTTACTTTCCAAATTTTGAAAAAGTGAATCGACCTCTTTCTTACTTCTGGTATTATAGGCCAATGAGAAACCCTTAAATCCACTACCTTCAGCACTTACTGTGGCATCTTCAGCCAACTTTTCACGAGGATAGAGGGAAAGAAGAATACCGTTCAATTGAAAAAAAGAAATGTATTCATTGCTTGTAGCCATAAGTTTCCATCCAAATTTTTCTTTATAAAATTTATTGGACACTTCTAAACTGGCAACTCCAAGTCCAATTATTGTTACTCTTTGTTCCATATTTGGGATTCTTTATAATTGTTTTCCTATTCACAGGTTCAGAACATGTGTTATTTCGATAGTGTATGTTTTAAAATGAATTCTACGATAGGCGTTGGGTCTTCTAAACTATGCGGATGATGCCCTATTCCTTTTTTTCGAATTAATTGAATATTGCCATTAGCTTTCACGAAATTAATTGCCAATCGTTCTGTATTTTCGAAATGCGGCACCACTTTATCGTTATCACCATAAACATGAATTACCGGTATTTTAGCCTTTGCGATATCTACACTATGGTTCAAGGGTATTCCTTCAAAGCTTAAAACAGTCTTCTCATCTAATGTATAGGCTTTTAAACATTCTTGCCAATCTTTTGGACTACCAACACCTGTATATAATCCTCCCGGCCAACTTTTGATATCGCAAACCGGAGCATCCGCATAGATACATGCGACCTTATCTGTGTTCTGTGATGCCCAATTATAAATGATGAGTCCACCACGACTAAAGCCTTCAAGAACTACTTTTGGATTTAACTTGTATTTCGCGGTAATGAACTTATAAAAGTCATTCCAGATTTTTACTGCTTCTTGATTTCCGTAAAAGCCGACTACATCAACATAAGCAACATGAAAACCCGCTTCAAGTAATGTTTTATCGACTTGGGGTTCAACGCCCCAGAATCGGGCCCTCCAAATCCAGTGACCATTGGTGTTTTTAATGTTAGGAAAAACTATTTTGGCTTCACGGCCTTGAAATATGAATTCTTCAATATTGTATGTTGCAAAAATAGTGTCGTTCTGACTTTTACAGTGATTTATACTCACAACTAGGAATATTATAAATGTGTAAAATCGCATTTTATATATTTATTTAGAACTATATGTAAATTTAATGTATTAATCCTTTTTCAACCATTCCATCGCTTTTTTAAGATTAGGAAATAGCATTGCATTCCATCCCAGATTTTGTGTTGCAAATGCATAGAACTCTGCCATGTCCTTTCCTCTTATGTCTTTTGGTTCGGTCAATGCGATTTTTGTATCAGGGTTCATTCCCCATTTTGCATATAAGTTACTCGGTAATTCAAAAAGTTCAGTCCGATTGGCATCAATCTTAAGATAGGTGCAATCAACTAACATCCTGATGCTATTATGTGTGTTAGCTTGATTAATACTGGCAATACTTGACTCGACTATTTCCCTGAAACTAATAGTCCCTTTATAAGTCAGGACCATCATATTTTTTTCTTGGTTGTGATTAACGCTCCACCCCATTAATAAGATTTTTGAAATTAAATGAAATTCTATGCCTGTTGAACAAACTCTTTAAAAATAAAAATTTTGATGTTATGAGACTAATTATAGGCGGTATTAACTTTAAAATGTATTCTTTTAAATACACAAATAACAATACTACTGCATTGAGTTAAATTATTTTTTGTAATTACGCTATATGATAAAGAGAATAAAAGTTTTGGAAGAGATCTCACAGAAATTGGAGCCTATTGGCAGCCAGAGATCCCATTGGAATTCAACCGTCCAGAATTATGCGGATAACTTTTTGGATGATTTCAACCAACATACCACATATGTGGTTTCGGAGACCATGGGAAAGGAGATTTATGATTTCCCTATTGAAGAAGGGGGTAAGCCCATTGAGGAAGTGCTGAAATGCCTTAAGGATAATGTAGATACACCTAATCTAAACCCTGCTTCTGGAGGCCATTTCGGCTATATTCCTGGCGGGGGTGTTTTTACTACGGCCTTGGGCGATTATTTGGCCGCGGTCACTAATCGTTATGCTGGTATTTTCTTTGCTTGTCCAGGAGGTGTTCGCATGGAAAATATGCTATTGCGTTGGATGTGTACTATGGTTGGTTATCCTTCCTCAGCACTTGGCAATTTAACATCTGGTGGCTCTATAGCCAATCTATCTGCCATAACCACTGCACGGGATGCAATGGGAATTAAATCAAAAGATATAGATAGGTGCGTAATTTATATGACTGGGCAATTGCATCATTGTGTTCAAAAGTCCTTACGTATTGCCGGAATGAGAGAAAGCATTGTGCGATATATTCCTATGGATGAGCACTTTAAAATGATACCTAACAAACTAAGTCTTCAGATAGCTGAGGATAAAGCAATTGGATTGTTGCCTTTTATAGTTTTTGGTTCTGCTGGTACCACGGATACAGGGGCCATTGATCCCTTGGAATCGATTGGAATCATTGCCAAGGAAAATGACCTATGGTTTCATGTGGATGCGGCCTACGGCGGATTTTTTATGCTGTCGGATACCTATAAGCCAGCCTTTAAGGGTGTTGAATTATCCGATTCAATTGCGATTGAT
>CAZYQR010000104.1:0-7984 GCA_964649755.1 uncultured Maribacter sp.
TTGACGTTGGAAATAACGCCTATTCATTTGGACGCTATTTTGAACCCGACCAGCAAGACTTTTTAATGTCGGGGTATTTAGGGTCAATCGGGTTTGCACTTCCTGCCGCAATAGGTGCTTGGGCAGCCGTAGGAAACACAAGACCTGTAATTGCCGTTGCAGGTGATGGCGGACTTTGTCAGTATTTAGCAGAAATTACCACTTTGGTAAAATATAAAATGCCAATTAAACTGATTGTTTTGAACAATCATGAATTAGGTAAAATATCGAAAGAACAGCGGGCGGGGGAATTTGATGTTTGGAAAACGTCACTTTCGAACCCTAATTTTTCGGAATATGCTGTTTCTTGTGGAGCATGGGGCAAACGCGTTGAAAAAGAAAGTGATCTGCAAGCTGCAATGCAAGCATTATTTGACCAACCAGGCCCAGGAGTATTGGAAATTATTACCGATGTGAGCCTCATTTAATGAAGCGGAAAATAATCGTCGCTTTAATAGATTATAAATATGTAATCGCCTTAATAAGTGTGTTCAATTTTCTATTCACGCCGATTCACATTGCAATAAGTGGGTTTGACGCGGCGTATGTGGTGGTGGTAAATTTCACTATAGTTATTTTAGGGAGTTCATTAATAGCGTCAACAAAAACAGCAAAGGTAACTAGCTATGCGCTTGGGACTTTAGTCCTGTTCTTTATCTGGTTGGAGTTTTCCAAGGGCGATACACGACCCATTATGTTTACCCGCTTGGTTGTTTCGCTTGCCCTTTTTATCAATTTCTGTATACTGTTGCTCAAACAACTTAGAAAAATAAAAAAAATAAACCTTCAATTTATTCTTATGCCAATTTTAGGCTTTTTGTATTTAGGAATTATTGGGGGTATTCTTTTTGAGGTAATGCACTTTTTTGATTCTAGCTCGTTTAAACTTGTTCACGGGTTTTCAGGTTTCAGTTTTTACTACTTCAGTTTTATAAGTATCACAACAGTTGGTTATGGGGATATCACACCATTAACGTCACCGGCTCAATCCTTAACGATGGTTATGAACATAATTGGTCAATTTTATTTGGCCATTGTTATTGCCGTTTTTGTTGGAAAATATATTAATGTAAAATCTTGAAACCATGCTACAATCTTTCAGTATTATTTTTTCAATAGCTGCTTTTTTCAGTTTTGTGAATTACAAATGGCTAAAACTACCCGCAACCATTGGGTTGATGTTGATGAGTTTGGCAACAATCATAGTTATCACCTTGAGCAAAGGCATCTTCCCTGAATTCTATTTATTCTTTTGTGATATCGTCACCGGTTCTGACTTTAGAACATTACTCATGGACGGAATATTAAGTTTCCTTCTTTTCGCAGGAGCTTTGCACGTAAACATTCAAGATTTAGAGAAAGAAAAATGGTCCATACTGTTGTTCGCTACCCTTAGTGTTCTGATATCCACATTTATGGTAGGTGGGCTAATTTTTGGAGCGTCAAAGCTCATAGGTATTGAATTTCCATTTATATATGCATTATTATTCGGTGCTTTGATCTCCCCAACTGATCCCATAGCCGTAATGGCCATCCTTAAAAAAGCGAATATTTCTAAAAGCTTAGGCATTAAAATTGAGGGGGAATCTCTTTTTAACGATGGCATTGGGGTGGTTGTTTTCTCAGGAATTCTCATTATAGCTGGCATGGATGGATATCAAAGCGAAAGTTCCGTAGTCGTGGAAATAGGAAAATTGTTCTTGGAAGAAGCGGTAGGTGGAATTGTATATGGGCTTCTACTGGGTTACATTGGCTACTCCTGCATAAAAACAATAAAGGACAATCCGCAATTGGCTGTGATGATAAGTCTAGCTATTGTAATGGGTGGCTATGCCATCGCATCAATGATTCATGTTTCAGGGCCATTGGCAATGGTAGTTTCGGGAATTGTAATTGGTAATAAATTAAATATTGCATCCAATAAAGGGGCTACCAGAAAATTGTTGAATGATATATGGGAAATTCTTGATGATGTTTTCAACGGAATTTTATTTGTGCTCATAGGGTTGTCCATACATCTATTGAAATTTGATATAGACTATTTGATCTTGGGCCTTTTGGCCATATTCATTGTGCTGATAACCCGGTTTGTATCCGTACTACTACCCTACTCCTTGTTAAAACATAAGGAGAACACTCCCTTTAAAACAGTCTCTATCTTAACATGGGGTGGATTAAGAGGTGGAATTTCAGTAGCTTTGGCATTGAGCCTTACAGATAATACTTTTTCAGAAATAATACTATATATGACGTATACTATTGTGTTGTTTTCAATAATAGTCCAAGGATTGAGTATTGGCGCTTTGGTGAAAAAAATATACTCTTAACGAAACCAAATTGAATGTCTCCAAAAAAAATCTGCAGCCTTCTGGTCCTGCTTCTATTTTCAACAGTTGGTTGTGCACAATTATCAGACCTTGTCAAGATAGATTATACGAAACTACCCAAAGGAACTTCCGATGTTGGTTATGATAGGTTAAGGGGGTTATTCAACTATCCCATTAAGGTCAACGATGAGAGTTTTTTCCTGATTGGATTGGATTACAGTAAAATCGAACTTTCCTTTGATAACAACATCGATGCTTTTGATATCAATGCCATAGAAGATTTTCAATTATTGGATCTGAACATTGGGTATACCTTTAAAATGAATGAAAATTGGCGATTTGGCGCTCAATTTACGCCAGGTTTCAGTTCCAATCTTGTCAAAGAACTCTCTTTCGAAGATGCGGTTTTTTCAGGGGATATAGTTTTTATTAAGGGTAAAAAAAATGATAAAAACGTCGAAAAACCATATCAGCTTATTTTGGGAGTTTCATATTCGGGCAATAGTGGAATTCCCTTCCCCATTCCTTTTATAATTTACTATAGAAAGTTTCATCCAAATTGGTCCTATAAATTAGGTATTCCCAAAACCAATTTACAATATCATCTTTCCGAAAGATCAAGATTTAAGTTAATTGCCGAACTAGACGGGTTTACTTCTAATATTCAAGGAGGCTTGCTGGTCAATGAGGATAAATTGGCAGATAAGGTGAATATGTCCCTAATCATTGGCGGTCTGCGCTATGAATATAAATTCACAAATCATATAGAGCTCTATCTCAATATTGCCCATATTTTGAGTAGTAGTGCTAAGTTAAAGGATAGAAAGAACAATACTATCATTTCGGTAAACAAAAGCAACACCTATTATCTTAGAAGTGGCATTCGCTTAAAAATATAGAATAAAATATATTCAAATCTAAAAGTAGCACAGCAATGAGTGATAAAAAAACAGAAAAACTAAAAGATGAATATTTAACGGAAGCCCTAAATATAGATAAAGATCAATTAAAGGCTTTAAAGAAAAAATTGGCTAAAGTTGAACCACGTTCTGAACGAGGTGCCGAGACCTTATTTAGGTTAGTTTCAAAAAACCAATATACTTTAAACGCAATGATCGATAGAAAGTCCAATATCCTCATCTCTGTCAATGCCCTGATACTATCTATAATCATCGGTACCGTATATTCTCAGATGGATAGTGACCCCCATCTTATCTATCCTGTAGTCATGATCCTAATTACTAATCTTATCTCAATTGCCTATGCGATTTTTGCTACAAGACCAGAACTGGAACATGGCAGCCGTGGATCAAAAAACTTGATGTTCTACGGGAATTTCCACCAAATGGAAGAAGAAGAATATGTAGACGGAATGACTGAATTAATGTATAAAGGTGATGAGCTTTATAAGACCATTGCAAAAGACACCTTTCATTTAGGAAAAACAATTGATAAAAAATTTAAGTTTTTAAGGAAGTCATTTCATGTTTTCCTCATTGGGATTGTGCTCTCTGTATTTGCCTTTATTGCATGCCATTTGTTTTTTAGCTAATTCCAAAGTCAAAAATCTACTTCATGTTTACCAAGGATAATTGAATAGTAAGTGATGCCTTTTCCTGTGTAGCTTGCCAAAAATTATACAAGCCGTTCCAAGAGCTGTCCGGAGCAGATTTACGTGCAAAGTTTTCAAGATTTGTACTTATAGTGGCCAAATCACTATCAGACATTTTCTCATGTGAAAGAACAACTGTAATTGCATTGAATTCTTTTTGGGAATTTTCCACAGATGGCACTCGACTGCCATGTTCAGCTATTAATTGAGTTGGGGTTAAGGTAATGATTTCATCAGCTGTGAATTTGCCAGAACCTTGCGACTCTGGGTTTTCGGCATATTGAACATCATTGAGTTCGTTTACGTCTATCAATCCCATAAGGTATAGTTCCAAATTTCCGTAGGGCACAGAATTTCCTCCATTTGCGAAAGTTCCAAACCCATTAGCGCCTTCCATTTTACCCTGATAGGTATTGTCTTCCAGGGCAATAACCTCATCAAAACCGCCAAGCTGTCCACCAATATTTGAGTACCCCCAATGCCCACCAACCGTAGTAGTTATAAATCCTTGATTGCCCCAATAATGGGCTATTTCATGTAAAAAAGGGCCATTTATGATAAATCCAGGAACAGGCAAATGTATAACACTTTTCAAGCGACCTTCAGAACCATAGCCGCTAGAACCGTTATAAATTCCCGAACCAATACCTTCAACATCGTTTTGCACTTTATATGAAATTCCTGCATATAGACCCTCAGGTACTTGCTGCTCATTTGAAAGCACAAAAATAAAGTCAAAATCGTCTTTAAAGTGTTCATATACTTTTTTGGAGATCAAGGAGAAATCGCCTTCATCCTCCAAGTATTTATCATATTCACTTTTAGGCAAAATGTAGTTGACAAGCCTATTGCTCTCGTCCAGAATAAAGTCATCGGCCAATTCGGCGTCATCTGGCGTAATAGGAATCTCTTTTTCCTCATTTACTTCATTATCAATGATATCGTCGACATCCTCTTTACTGCAAGAAGAGAGAATTACCAAAAAAATAAAAAAGAATGTTTTTATGGCAGTTAAAGCCGTCTTTTGATAAGTAGGTGTCATATAGGCTCTAAATATGGGGTTAACATAAAAAGAACGCAGGTTTTAACTATTTATTTGCCTGGCTATAACAAAAATTCAGTCAATTGTCGTGTGAAGTAAATAAAGTATTCTGGGATTCACTCTCGCCGTTCCCTACAAGGCTCCGCCTTGAAAGTCAAAAAGGCTCAAAATCAAAAAAGCAAGCTTTATTTTTTTGTTGTATATTTAATAAGAATCCTTATTTACAAATTGAATGAAAGGATATAACCAGCTTCGGAGGAAAGCAGTGGCGATATTAAGTTCGCAATTACCAAAAGAGTTGTCTTATCATAGCATAGAGCATACCTTAAATGTATTAAAAACTTGCAATAATTATATCAAACGGGAAAAAATAGAGAGTCATAAGGCCAAACTATTGCGTTTAGCTGCATTAATGCACGATATTGGTTTCACCATATCAAATAAGAATCATGAAGAAACAAGTAAGGATATAGCTGTAGATTTGATGAAATCATATGGCTTTCCCAAAAAAGATATAGATATAGTGAAAGGACTTATTTTAGCTACGCGAATACCACAATCTCCAAAAAACGAATTGGAAAAAATTATTTGTGATTGCGATTTGGATTATTTAGGTAGGTCAGATTTTTATATAATCAGTAATCAACTTTTCAGGGAATTGGAATATAGTCCAATTACTAAAACAAAACTTGATTGGAACAAATTTCAAATTAAGTTTATGGAAGCCCATAAATACCATACCCAATTTGCACTAAAAAACAGGCAACCTTACAAAGAAACACGAATTGCCGAACTAAAAGAGTTGGTTGAGAAATTGGGAAAATAATGAAGTTGTTCTAAAATTGAATTTTTAGTTTATAAATAGTATTAAATGAATAATATGCAAAATTAGAGTCTAGCGTCGAAAAAGTGCTTTTTCTTGTTGTACTATTATTTTTATTAATGTTCCCCTCGGATATTTATTATTGAAATAATTGTTCCAGTCTTTACTATTTTTAAAATTGTTCTTAGGAACTAAAAAAAAAATATGGTAAACATTTGCAAGAATCTGGTGTTGTTCGTTTCATTTGTAGTTTGGCTTAGTTTCCACAATCAAATAATCGCCCAAAACACTAAAATAAGAGGCTTTATAGAAGTCAATACTTCACTTCAAGATGATGAGCTCAGTTTTGGTTTCGGCGAGCAAGATTTATTTATTACATCTGAAATTAATGATAAGATCTCTTTTTTGGGAGAAACTGTGTTTACATATTCGGGCGATTCTATAAATGAATTTAATGTCAGTATTGAACGGATTGTTATTAATTACAATTACAAAGGCAATCACAGTATTTTAATGGGCAAGCATCATACGCCAATCAACTATTGGAACGACACCTACCACCATGGAAGAGTTTTTTTTCCAACCATTGATCGTCCAATTCTATTTGCGGCCCATATTGTACCAATACATACTACTGGTATTGCCTTTCAAGGACTCAATTTAGGAAAACTTAAATTTGGTTATAATCTAATGATCGGAAATGGATTGGCTTCTGAAGACATTAAGGATAATGATAAATACAAGTCTATTACAGCAGCCTTACATATAAAGCCTTTGGATAAATTACAATTGGGTCTAGCTTATTATAATGATGTTATTTCTGAGGGAAGTGAAGTTCATGATAACCATTTTATAGCTGAGGAAAATATAACGCAACAATTGCTTACTGGTACAGTTGCATATTTTGGAAGTAAATATGAAGTGCTGGCTGAAGGAACATTTGCGACTAGTAAAGCTGACGTATTGGGTAAGTCGAATGCTTTTATCTCTTACCTGTATGCGGGAGTAAAAATAAAAGAAAAATGGATTCCATATTTTAGAATTGATAATCTTAGCTATCAGGATGATGAGTTTTATTTTAATAATGATAATACGACTTCTTTTGTTGTTGGTTTGAGATATGAAATCAACTACCTCGCGGTAGTTAAACTGGAATACCAACATAGGGATACGGATATATTGGGTCATATTAATAAGTTAACAGCACAAATTGCTATAGGTTTTTAAAAAGATAAGTTATGAAACGCATGATATACATTTTCATACTTTACTTATTTATAGGTATATTATTGCCTTTGTCGGTAAGTGCCCAAGACGAGCAGCTTGTGATTATAGGAAATGCAGCTTCTGTACCTTCAGAAATAGATATGAATCAACTCAAATCTGTTCTCAAAGGCGAGAAATTACGATGGAATGATGGTTCAAAAGTTAGCATTGCTTTAATGAAAACAAGCACACCTATTGGAGCCTACACATGCAACAAGCTTTATAATATGACAGGTAATGAGTTGAATAAGTATTTTTTGGCACTGGTATTTCAGGGAAAAGTAAAGGCGCCAACATTTTTTAATTCGGCAAATGAATTGGAGGCTTTTGTAGCGCAAACCCCTGGAGCTATTGGTGTTTTACAACAAGTAAACGACAAATTATTGAAAATAATTCTTGTGGATGGGAAAAAGCAAATTTAAACTATAGAATAATATTATATGCCAGCTTCAGCATTCTAATTCACAATTTATAACACGAACCAATTAAATGGTCTTATCGGTACAAAGTAAAATAATGTTGACGGTTTTATCGGTAGTACTGATGTTTGCTTTATTCATTCTTTTTTATTACCCCGCTAGACAAGAGCGTTATCTCCTTGAAAATTATAACACCGAAATTGAAAATTACGCAAATACAGTAGCGCTAGGTGTTAAAATTGCCTTAACAGAGGAAAATTTTGAAGGCGTTGAAACGGCCTTGAATTTTGTAAGGGATGATAGCAGGCTACAATTTGTTAGTATCATTTTAACCGATAGTATTTGGAACACAGATCATACCAGTTATAAAATTAAAAAGACAGTATTTAAAACATATCCTGAAAATGTAGAAGTAGATCCCTATGCCGAATCCAATGATCTTTTTAATTTTATAAC
>CAZYQR010000105.1:0-7983 GCA_964649755.1 uncultured Maribacter sp.
GCATCATCCGCAGGTTCGCAATCCGAGTTAGCCTTTTTATTTTTTACGCTCTTTCTTTACAATCTCTGCTACTGTTTCTTCTGGAGCATTGTTTTTCATGAAATCATCCATTAGAGCAGTACTTACTCCCATATTAGAGAAGCCTCCATCATGGAATAAATTTTGCAAAGTCACTTTCCTAGTAAGGTCTGAGAACATGGTCACAACATAATCTGCACATTCCAATGCAGTTGCATTACCAAGTGGAGACATTTTTTCGGCAAAGGCCAAGAAACCATCAAAACCTTTAACACCACTACCTGCTGTTGTAGGTGTTGGCGACTGAGAAATCGTGTTAACTCTAACTTTTTTATCTCTACCAAAGTAATACCCAAAACTACGTGCTACAGACTCCAAATAAGCTTTATTATCAGCCATATCATTATAATCTGGAAATACACGTTGCGCTGCCATATAAGTTAATCCTACTATACTTCCCCATTCACTAACGGCATCTTTATTATAAAGTACACTCATAGTTCTATGAAATGATAATGCAGAAACATCCCAGCCTGTTTTTGTAAAATTATAATCTTGATGTGTATAAGGATTACCTCTTCTGACATTTACAGACATTCCTATAGAATGCAAAACAAAATCTATTTTACCTCCTAAAATCTCAACAGATTTATCAACCAAGTTTTCAAGATCCATCATAGAAGTTGCATCAGCAGGAACTATTTCAGAATTGGTTTTTTCGGCAAGTTCAGAAATTGTTCCCATTCTTAATGCAATTGGTGCATTAGTAAGTACAAACTTACCACCTTCTTCGTGAATACGTTCGGCAGTTTTCCATGCTATTGAGTTTGAATCTAGTGCTCCGAAAATAATTCCTTTTTTACCCTTTAATAAATTATAAGCCATGTTCTAGTTTTCTTAGATTGATTATGAGGTCAAAGATATTTAAATAAGTTGAATAAAATAGACTGCTCAAATAGAAGTGAAAAAGACCTTAGTTTAGTAATTGTCTAGCATGGGCCATTGCTGAATCTGATAATTCCTTACCTCCCAACATTTCGGCTAACTCCACTACCCTTTCGTCCTGTGAAAGTTCTTTCATATTCGTTTGGGTATAATGGTTCTTATCTTCCTTGTATACCTTGAAATGATGATCGCCTTTTGAAGCAACCTGTGGTAAATGGGTAATAGAAAAAATCTGCATGGATTTGCTCATTGCCTGCATAATATCACCCATACGATTTGAAATCTCTCCGGAAACTCCAGAATCAATCTCATCGAACATCATAGTTGGTAGGCTTTCGTACTTTGCCAATATTGATTTGATGGTCAGCATTATACGGGAAAGTTCCCCACCTGAAGCCACTTTTTTGAGGTCACCAAAATCAGTTCCTTTGTTTGCGGAAAACAAGAAAGACAATTCGTCTTTACCATTCGCTTTAAACTCTTTTAGTGGACTCAATTCGATTTTAAACTGAGCACTCGGCATGCCCAATAAACTCAATTGATCTTCCAATTGTGATTTTAAACTTGGGATGACTTTCTCCCTTTCTTTTGAAATTGAGGTTGCCAATTTGTTCAGCTCCAGCTCCTGTTGTGCCAATTCCCCTTGTTTTGCAGCAATGTTCGCTTCTATGTTCTCTGTAGCATCAACTTTCGCTGTCAGTTCTTCTTTTATTTGTAACAATGCAGAAATTTCTTTGACCCCATGCTTTTTTTGCAAGTCATAAAGCAATTGTAATTTGGTATTGACTTCGTCCAATAATTGTGGATTCATATCCGCATTTTCCAGAAGGGCCTGCAATTCTGAACCAACATCATCTATTTCAATAAATATGGATTGAATTCTTTTATCCAATGAGTCATAGGCGGTACCAAAACTTGAGAGTTTATGAGATACCTGCTTTAATTCGGAAAGCGAATGGAAGATTCCCACATGCTCATCGTTTAGTAAATGATACCCTTTGGAAAGTTGTTCAACAATAGTTTCAACATTACTCAATTGTTGGTATTGCTCCTCTAACTGCTCAAGAATCCCATCCTGCAAATGAGCTCCTTCCAGTTCATTTAACAAAAAGCTATTATACTCGTGTTCCTTTATGGCATTACTTTGAAAATCTATCAATTGCTGTAATTCCTTTGACGTATTCTGATGTGTTTTAAGGTGATTGGAATAATCAATCAACAGTTCTTTATTATTGGCTAGAGAATCAATTACTTTAAATTGAAATTCATTTTCTGCAAGTTGTAGTGTTTGGTGTTGGGAATGTATATCAATCAACCTACTCCCTAATCTTGATAAGACATCTAAATTAACTGGAGTATCATTAATAAATGCCCTGGATTTTCCACTTGGCATAATTTCACGCCTAATGATAGTTGTGTCCTCATAGTCAAGATCATTTTCAGCAAAAAACATAGAAAGATGATAATTGCTTATTTCAAACTCACCTTCGATTATGCATTTCTCATCCTTGTTACGGAGCGTAGATAAGTCGGCTCGTTTACCTAGAACCAAAGAAAGGCCACCCAACAAAATTGATTTACCCGCACCTGTCTCACCTGTGATACAGGTAAACCCATTAGCAAATGAGACATCTAGTCTATCAATGAGTGCATAATTTTTTATGGAAAGTCTGCTCAGCAAAACTAAAATTTAGGATTGCTGTAAAGATAATTTTTATTTCAGTTGAAAAAAATGGAGACTAATATTTTATCTCATTCCAAGTACTGGAATATAAAGGTGCTATTCGGTTTAGGGTTTCCTTTAGCTTCACAACATCGACCTTTGGTCCATCTGAGAAAACGTTTTGTATTTCATCGGATTTGGCATCAAAAAAAGTCTGAATTAAAAATGCATTGGGCCTTCGATTTATCATCGTTTCAAACAATTTCATCGTCCCGGCAATCACTTGTTTGCCCGTACTATTATTATCGGCAAGAATATCAATACCCTTTCTATGATAATTGTACATAGCCACACGATATTCCCTATAGGTATTGGACATAAGGTTATCAACAAGTTCAAACCTACTTCGATCTGAAGACTGACTCCAGCCTGCTAAATTGCTACTTTGAGCTTGGGCAACAATTTTCTGGGCTATCCTAAAATAGTCGTTACCACCTTCCAATGCAAAAGTATCAGCATCTAAACCCAAAATAACATACACATAATAAGAAATAACACTCACTAAGTTCGATTCGAATATATTCTCATTAAAAATCAAAGGTTGAAATTCGATATACTGAAAATTGAATTGATTGTCCTTGTAATTAAACACAGGCGTTTCGTAGGAGGCATTGAATACCGGTCTTGAGGATTGAATTTGAATATTACCCTTAAACCTGTTTGACTCATATTCGGTAATGGTAATGAACATTTGTGCGTTAACCCGCTCATTTTCCTTATACACACGATTAGACCATTTATTCTTGTTCACAAAATCATTCAACGAGCGTTCCAATGTTTTGAAAACCTGCTGATTGGTCTGTGAAACTTGGTCAGAATTTACTGTTACTGTACAGTTCAACTCCTGCGCTGAAAGAGGTACAAACGAAATAATAAAAAGTAAGAGAAAAAGGAAACTACGCATTTAACCGAATTAAGATTTCGTTCAAAATATCCACGGCTACTTCTGCCTTGGTTTTTAATTCAAACGCTTTTATCTGCGAATTCTTATCTATAAACGTTATTTTATTAGTGCTACTGGCGAATCCAGCACCTTTATCATTCAAAGAATTAAGTATAATAGCATCTAGATTCTTTTTTTTCAGTTTGCCTTTGGCATTCTCTAATTCATTCTCAGTTTCGAGTGCAAACCCAACCAAAAATTGATTTTTCTTGATTTTACCCAAGGATAGTAATATATCCTTATTCTTAATCAAATCAATTACGAAACTATCCTCGTTTTTTTTGATTTTTTGGTCAGCAATGGTTTTAGGTCTGTAGTCCGCTACCGCAGCAGCACAAATTACAATATCACTATTCCCATAATAAATATGTGCCTGCTCATGCATTTCATCTCCTGAAACCACCTTAACTAATGTTATGGCTGCATTTTCAATGGTCAAACTTGATGGACCTGAAATCAAAATTACCTCTGCACCAAGATTAGCTGCTGCATTAGCCAATTCATAACCCATTAAACCTGATGAGTGATTGCCGATAAACCTAACTGGGTCAATTGCCTCATAGGTGGGTCCTGCTGTAATCATGATTTTTTTGCCTTTCAAAGGCAAACCTTGTGATAAATTATCCTTGATAAATTCCACAATATCCTCAGGTTCGGCCATTCTACCTTCACCATATAGTCCACTCGCTAGTTCCCCCGATGTGGCCGGAATCATAATATTTCCGAAAGACTCTAATTTGTAAATAGAATTCTTGGTAGATTCATGTTTGTACATATCCAAATCCATTGCAGGAGCAAAAAACACAGGACATTTTGCAGATAAATACGCAGCCAATAATAAATTATCACAAGTCCCACTGGCCATTTTAGACAATGTATTGGCCGTTGCTGGGGCAATGACCATAAGGTCGGCCCAAAGCCCTAGATCTACATGATTGTTCCAATCTGTTTCATTACCCTCTTCCTTAACGAAAGAAGTAACAGCCGGATTTTTTGAAAGTGTAGCTAAAGTAAGCGGAGAAACAAAAGAGCTGGCACTTTCTGTCAAGACAACTTTGACATTTGCACCAGCTTTAATCAATAAACGTACGAGAAATGTAGTTTTATATGCAGCAATTCCTCCAGTAATGCCTAAAAGGATATTCTTACCGCTCAACATATTACTCTGTATCTTTCTCTGTATTTCTATGGTAAATCCTATCCATCAACCACTCCTCTACCGCCATAGCGTGGGGTTTAGGAAGCTTTTCGTAGAATTTGGACACCTCAATCTGTTCCTTGTTTTCAAAAACCTCTTCAAGACTATCGCTATAAGTAGCAAATTCCTCTAACTTTTCCAAGAGCTCTTTTTTGATTTCAGAATTAATCTGAACTGCTCTTTTGGCGGTTATTGAGATAGCTTCGTATATATTATCTGTCTTTTTATCGAACTCATTTTTATTGATTGTCACCGTTGAAACGGCTGCTTTTGAGTTCTTTAAATCATTCATGTTCATAATTACAGCTATTTTATTTTGTTTCTTTTACTTTGTTGGTAATAGTCCTGCCTAAATCTTTTTCAATTTTTTCAAGCCATTTAGTAGCATCATCTGCATATTTAGTTTCAGGAAACTGCTTTTTGAGTGTATTATATGCTGTTTTTGCATTTTCCATGCGTTCCGGTTTCAATTTGACAAAACTGTTCAAACCAAATTCAGTAGCAGATTCAAATTTTAAATATAGGGCTTCTTCCCTAAAAACTGAACCAGGATAATCCGAAATGAAGTTATCAAACGCAGCAATAGCTGGCGTTAAGAAAGCATAATCAAAATGCCCAAGCTTATTGAATTGTTTGCCTATCTCAAAGGCCTTTTTTTCCTTTTTTGTCGTTAATTCCTTTGCCATTACGTTGGCTTCAGCAAAGTATTCCGATTCAGGATATGTATTTATAAAGATTTGTAGTTTAACTAAGGCTTTGTCG
This sequence comes from uncultured Maribacter sp., assembly GCA_964649755.1. Taxonomy (GTDB): domain Bacteria; phylum Bacteroidota; class Bacteroidia; order Flavobacteriales; family Flavobacteriaceae; genus Maribacter_A. The sequence continues at coordinate 5,590 of CAZYQR010000105.1, forward strand.
GTATCTGTTTGGTCCAGGGAATAGACAGGTGAGAGTTTAAAATAACTCTTAGCCCCTAAAAATGCAGCTTCAGGAACTTTTTCACTTTTAGAATAAGATTTAATAAAACGTTCAAACTGATAGCCCGCCATATTATAATCTTTCCTTTCAAAATATGTATTGGCAAAAAAGAACATTACCCTCTCGCCCTGTGGCTTACCCACATATTTTGGCGCAATCTGCTCGAACAAACGATTTGCACGTTTGTAATCTTCTTCTTCATAATATCTTTGAGCAAGTTCATATTTGGCCTTTGCATCTGGATTTTTAAGCACCTTTTGATACTCGTTACATGATGACAAGACAACGACCAAGATCAGAAAAGATAAAAATTTCCTCATTTTAAAAAACATTTTGCAAAATTACGGATTCTGAATGGATATAAAAAACAAATTTCAGGGACTAAATTAGTATGGTGGAATCATTCTTTGCTCTTAATTGGCTTAGATTTAACGTTCTTTAGGGATTATTTTAAACGCGGAGACCTGCGTAAGGTTTAATGAATTCCTGAATTTTACTTTTAAGGTTATCTGTAGCTTCAACCAAAGGCAACCTAACTACAGCTGTGGAAAGACCAAGTGCCTCAAAGACTGACTTGATACCAGCAGGGTTTCCCTCTTCAGAAATAAGGTCAATACCCTCTTGTAAAGAATATTGTAATTTAAACGCTGCTTTTACACCTGAGCTGAGTCCGAATTGAATCATCTTGGAAAATTCTGTTGGTAATCCTTGTCCTAATACAGAAATAACCCCTGAACCACCGGCCAAAACAGTGGGTAGTGCCGTCATATCATCCCCTGAAATCACCATGAACTCCTTCGGTTTCTCCTTGATTAATTGCATTATTTGGGCCATATTCCCTGAGGCCTCTTTAACAGCGATGATATTCTTGGCGTCTTGAGCCAAGCGAACAACTGTTTCCGGCAAGACATTACTGCCGGTTCTTCCCGGCACATTATAAATGATAATAGGCAATGGAGAATTCTCCGCAATCGCCTTAAAATGCCGATATATACCCTCTTGGGTTGGCTTATTATAATATGGAGAAACTGAAAGAATGGCATCGAAGCCAGCTAAATCTTGATTTTTTATCATTTGGATTACGGCCGCTGTGTTATTGCCTCCAATTCCTATTACAAGCGGTAATCGACCAGCATTTGCCCCAACAACGGTGGAAATCACTAATTTTTTTTCAACTTCGGTTAACGTGGCAGTTTCCGCAGTTGTACCTAATACAACCAAATAATTAACCCCACCATCTATACAATGATTCACAATATTGGTCAAAGCCATTGTATCTATAGAAAAATCATGTTTAAATGGAGTAATCAATGCAACTCCCGTACCAACCAATGTATCCATTATTTAATTTCATTTAGAACCTTCAAATATTTTTTAAGTTCCAGTTTAAATGTTTTAAAATCTTTTATTGGCAATTCCAATATCAAATCATTCAATTTTTGATCTACTTCCTTAAAACCCACTTTCACACGGGCCTGGGTTTTAACCGTCATTAATTGCAACAGTAAATTATCCTCGTTGTAGTAATTGACCAATAAATCGTAGTCCCTACTTAAAAACTCTAACGCATAACTATTTTCAATCGCGCCCTTCCATCCTAAATCCTTATCCGAAAAAACGGGGGTTGAGTATGGGGAGTTCTTGTCATAATAGTTTTTATACCCAATAATCTTTACCGCATTCGGCCTTAATTTATATTCATCTACAAACTCAAAAAAAAGTTCCGGTTTATCAAAATTATCCAAATCCACAATACAACCAATAGATGTTATTCCACCACTTCTTTCAATCGTAGCGGCAGGTTTCAATAATTCTTCTTTTAAAAATTTAACACCAGATTTGTGTTTGAATTTATCCTTTAATCCTTTGAAAAACATGTAATTTTACATTTACACAAATGTAAATAATAAACACTCATCTTTATGAGGCTAATGTAAAAACTATAATGCGTTTAAAAATTAAACATTTTGTTGTATTTGTAACACTTATTGGTTTAACATCCTGCATTCAAGATTATAAAAACCTAAGGAAAATTGAGGGAAAACAGATTTCGATAGATAGTACCAATATCCAGAAAGCATCAATTGAAGAATTTGTATCCCCCTATAGAAGAAGAATAAATGAGGTTCTCGACAGTACTTTGGCTTATGCACCCAAAGCCATTACAAAGACTGATGGTGAATTCAATACCTCGGCAGGTAACTTAATGGCTGACATTGTACTTTCTGAGGCAAATCCAATTTATAAATCCCGTACGGGTAAAGAAATCGATTTTGTCTTACTTAACCACGGGGGAATACGCTCTATTATATCGGCAGGTAATGTGAGTGCAAG
>CAZYQR010000106.1:0-7978 GCA_964649755.1 uncultured Maribacter sp.
CGCCTTTCAAACAAGGGTATCATTTTTATACCAAAAATATACTCCCAAGAATTGGTAAGTTATTTTCAAAAGACGATTCTGCATATGCCTATTTAAGTGAATCAGCCTCAGTTTTTCCACATGGCGAAAATTTCAACAATATTTTAAGGAAAATCGGGTTTATAGATGTAGTGAATAAACCGCAAACCTTTGGGGTTGCTTCTATTTATGTAGCTACAAAATAAGTTTATGAAACATTATCTTTTTGTCTTGATAGGCCTCGTATTTATTAGCCAGCCAATTATGGCGCAATTTAACGAGAGACCAGTCATGAATTTGGAGACCGAAGATGAACCGCTTCTCAATTGGGGCTATTTTCTTGGTTTTAATCAATATGATTTCAAGTTCGATTATAAAAATGATTCTCGAGATATTCTGGTGAACAAATCTTTTGGTTTTAATGTTGGCCTCATTGGGGAATTGCGCATAAACGAGTTTTTGGATGTTCGTTTTGAACCTGGTTTATTGTACAATTCACGAGAGCTAGGCTTTCCCGGTTTTACCGAAGAACAGGATGCTATCAGGGAAGTAAAATCAACTTATATTAATTTTCCATTGCTATTAAAGGTCAGTGCACGAAGATTAGGTAATTGGAAACCATTTTTAATTGGTGGAGCATCAATCTCAATGAATCTTGGGAGCAATGAAAATAGTTTGGAAGACAACTCAGGTGGTACTTTTAGAATGGAAAAAATGGTGTACAATTACGAGCTGGGATTTGGTATTGACTTTTACCTAGAGTACTTTAAGTTTACACCTTCCATACGCGGTGTATTCGCCATTAATGATGAATTGGTTCCTGATAATGACCCGAATAGCCCGTGGACAGGCAATATAGATGCAATGCGCACCCGAGGACTCTTCATTAATTTTACGTTTGAATAAAACTTTAAATTAATTTCGTCTTATCTCATTCAGGAATATTGCTGCCGCAGTAGCAACATTCAAACTTTCCGTTGCTTTACTTCCAAATTGCGGAATACTTACTTTTGAATTGACCAAGTTTTCAATTCCATTTGAAATTCCATTGGCTTCATTACCCATGACCAAAATTCCTTTTAATGGCAATTTGGATGAATAGACATTATTGCCATCCATAAAAGTGCCGTAAACAGGCAGTTCAGATTTTTCTAAATATTGAACCAGATCAGTATAAATAATATTCACCCTTGTTATTGAACCCATAGTTGCTTGTAGCACTTTTGGATTATAGCAATCGACAGTTTGCTCAGAACAAACTAAATGTTTAACACCGAACCAATCACAAAGTCGAATTATTGTCCCTAAATTTCCAGGGTCGCGAACATCATCCAAGGTTAATATCCAATCATTTTCATCAACTTTTCTAGGTTGGGGAATCTTGAATATACCCAGTACCTTATTGGGGTTCTTTAGGCTACTCATTTTCTTCAAGTCGACCTCTGATATTATTTCGATTTGGTCTCCTAGGTATTGAAACAACTCAGTACTTGAACAATAGATTTTATATGGCTTAATATTCGAATCTAAAAGCTCTTGAACAGTCTTTATACCTTCAACAACAAACATCCCATTTTGATTTCGGTACTTTTTTTGCTGTAAGCTTTTTATAAACTTTATTTGGCTTTTACCAACCATTCAAATAATGTATTTTTGATTTCTATGAGGATAGTGTTTCTTTTTAAGAATCCCAGCGCTAAAATAAGCTTATTATTTCTTGCTATTATACTTGCCTCTTGCAATGCGCTGAAAAGGGTAGATGAAAACGAATTGCTGCTTACAAACAATACCATTTATGCAGATGAGAAGAAAGTGAACGATGAGGATATTCAAAGCCTTATTATTCAATATCCCAATAGTTCATTATTAGGTTATCCCCTAAGATTGAATTTATATAATCTTGCCAAACAAAACCCAGATTCTTCGTTTCAAAATTGGCTGTACAGAAAAGAGAAAAGAAAAGCAAGACTTGTAAAATTACTATCCGAAAAACAAGTGGACAGGCTTGCCGAATCTTTTATGGTCAAAGGGATGAGCGTGTGGCTAAAAAAAATTGGCGAACCACCAACCATTATTGATACTTCGGATACACGAAGAACTTTAGAACGGCTACAGGCCTATTATAATAGCAAAGGGTATTTTAACAACAATACCACTTATGTGATTGATACATTGAAACGGGACAAACGGGCTGTAATTGATTATAAGATTACTTTAGGTAAGCCTTATATGATTGATTCAATTGCCGACAAAATATCATCCAAGGCTATAGATTCTATTTACCAATTAAACAAAGCCGAATCCCTGATTAAAAATAGGAAACAGTTTGATCTCGTCGATTTTGATAACGAACGTAAGCGATTGACATCGATTTTCCGCAATTCAGGTATTCGCAACTTTCAGGAAAGTTCAATCAACTATGCCATTTCTAGGGATTCTACAAAAACAGCAGATGACCAAAATATGGATATCGCGCTCAATATTGATAACCTAAGAACTAGGAGCAATAATGCCATTACCACGTCTGAATACAAAATTGAAAAGTTTAAGGAAATCAATATCTACACTGATTTTATTCTAAGCGGGGATGAAGAACAAAACAACGTTATTAAATATGCGGATTACAATATATACTACAAAGATAAATTAAGGTTTAAACCAAAAACCTTAACTGATGCCATTTTCTTTGAGAAAGATAGTATTTATCGAGAATTGGATAGATCACGGACCTATAGGCAAATTACCAATTTAAATGTTTTTAAATACCCTTCAATTGCTTTTACAACAGACAGTTTACAAACTGGATTAAACGCTAATATTTATTTGACAGAAAGACCCAAATACTCCCTTGGGATGGATTTGGATGTCTCGCATTCTAACATTTCACAGGTGGGATTGGCATTTAGTCCATCGTTACAAGCCCGGAATCTTTTTAAAGGAGCTGAAAATTTAAGCTTAACCGGTAGATTGAATTTAGGTTCCTCGAACGACCAAAGTATAACCGCAACTGACAATCGTTTTTTTAACTTGTTGGAATTTGGGGCAGATGTCAATTTAACTTTTCCTCGTATCTGGTTCCCTTTTGCAAATACCAGTAAATTGATACCAACATATACTTTACCCCAGACGAGGCTTTCTTTAGGTGCTAGTTTTCAAAAAAATATTGGATTGGACAAGCGAACCTTGAATACCATTTTAGGTTATAATTGGTCACCTAACGATTTCAAAAAAAACAATGTTGAACTGCTGAATATTCAATTTGTGAACAATGTAAACCCAGACCGATTCTTCAATGTATACCAAAACTCATACGAGAGTTTGGACGAGATAGCGGATTCTTATGATGATGCCAATGAATTTCCAGAACTTGAGGAATATTTTGAGTCTAACATTGATGAAAATAGTTCGGAATTGATAATCCCATCAGGGACCACTGGGTTTACAGATGCTATTATAGACAGGGACGTATCTTCAACTACTGAAGATTACAATGAAGTAAGAAGTATAGAAGAAAGAAGAGTTCGACTTACCGAAAACAATCTCATTTTCGCGACTAATTATACATACAGCAAACACAATCAAAATGGAATAACAGATAATAGTTTTCACCGTTTTAGATTGAAGGTTGAAAGTGCTGGGAATCTACTTTCAGCCTTGTCTTATATTATTCCTTTTGACGAGAACAGTAATGAAGATCAATTGGTTTTCGGAGTACCTTTTTCCCAATACATCAAAACTGAATTTGATTATATAAAATATTGGGATATGAGCCGATCCAATGTTTTAGCTTTTCGAAGTTTCTTTGGTATCGCCATACCCTATGGTAACGCAGATAACATTCCGTTTGTTCGTAGTTATTTTGCAGGGGGATCAAACGATAATAGAGCATGGAACCCTTATTCTTTAGGTCCTGGAAAAACAAATGAAATCAATGATTTTAATGAGGCTAATTTAAAGCTGGCCCTTAACCTCGAATATCGTTTTCCTGTGGTTGGCAACATAAAAGGAGCACTTTTTGCCGATGCTGGTAATATTTGGAATGCCTTTGATAGCGAAGATGATCCCGATAAGACATTTAATGGTATTGATTCCCTCGCTGACATTGCCTTAGGCACCGGTTTTGGCATCAGATATGATTTTACATATTTCTTAATAAGGGTAGACTTAGGTTTTAAAACCTACAACCCAGCAGAAGAAATCTCAAAAAGATGGTTCAGGGATTATAACTTTGCCAACTCTGTTCTACAAATTGGTATAAACTATCCTTTTTAGACTTATTTATTTATTACTTTTGTCGTTCAATTTTTAAGAAACCAAAAGACCTAAAAAATTATGGCTCACAATATTAAGCCTGGTGTTGCCACCGGCGATCAAGTTCAGGAGATTTTCAATTACGCAAAGGAAAAAGGATTCGCGCTACCAGCAGTAAACGTTATTGGTTCTGACACCATTAATGGAGTATTAGAAACTGCCGCTACTTTAAACGCACCTGTTATTCTACAGTTTTCGAACGGTGGAGCACAGTTCAATGCAGGAAAAGGTTTGTCTAACGAAGGCCAAAATGCAGCCGTACAAGGTGCAGTTGCTGGTGCAAAACACGTTCATCAATTGGCTGAAGCTTATGGCGCTACTGTCATTTTACATACAGACCACTGTGCAAAAAAATTATTGCCATGGATAGACGGACTTCTTGATGCTAGTGAAAAACACTTTGCAGAAACTGGAAAATCATTGTATAGTTCACATATGATCGATCTTTCTGAAGAACCAATTGAAGAAAATATAGAAATCTGCAAAGGGTATCTTGAAAGAATGAGCAAGATGGATATGACCTTGGAAATAGAACTTGGCATTACAGGTGGTGAAGAAGACGGTGTTGACAATTCTGATGTTGATGATTCAAAATTATACACTCAACCAGAAGAAGTGGCATATGCCTATGAAGAGCTTTTAAAGGTAAGCCCAAGGTTTACTATTGCAGCAGCTTTTGGCAATGTTCATGGGGTATACAAACCTGGCAATGTAAAATTGACTCCGAAAATCTTAATGAATTCGCAAGAATATATTTCAAAAAAATATGGGGTTGAGCACAATCATATTGATTTTGTTTTTCACGGTGGTTCAGGATCAACAGTTGAGGAAATTAGGGAAGCAATAGGATACGGTGTCATAAAAATGAACATTGATACAGATTTACAATATGCTTTCTTGGCAGGAATAAGGGACTATGTTCAAGATAAAAAAGATTATCTTCAAGCCCAAATCGGTAACCCAAATGGTCCTGATGAGCCAAATAAGAAATATTACGACCCAAGAGTTTGGTTACGAGAAGGAGAGAAATCCTTTATTGAACGCCTGAAAAAAGCGTTTGAGGATCTAAATAACGTTAATACTTTATAGTTGAAAGTAGATTAACTCAATATGGAAGATATGTCTTTGTGGTTTAAAAGGAAAGAGAAGGGAATTCAGACAGCTACCGAGGAGAAAAAGGACACGCCTAAAGGTCTTTGGTACAAATCCCCTACTGGCAAGGTTGTTGAATCAGAGGAATTGGCAAAAAACTTTTATGTAAGTCCTGAGGATGACTATCATGTTCGTATTGGTAGCAAGGAGTATTTTGAAATTCTTTTCGATGACAATAAATTCACTGAGTTAGATGCAAAATTAACTTCGAAAGATCCCCTTAAATTTTCCGACACCAAGAAGTACACAGATCGCTTAAAAATGGCCCAAAAGAAAACAGGCCTTAAAGATGCCGTGAAAACTGCTATAGGTAAATCCTTAGGAAAGGATGTAGTAATTGCTTGTATGGATTTTAGTTTTATAGGTGGATCTATGGGTAGTGTTGTGGGCGAGAAAATTGCAAGGGCGATTGACCATGCTATTAAAAACAAGGTACCCTTTGTTATGATTTCGAAATCCGGAGGAGCTCGAATGATGGAAGCTGCACTTTCTTTAATGCAATTGGCAAAAACATCTGCAAAACTGGCACAATTGGCCGAAGCAAAATTGCCATATATATCCCTATGTACTGACCCAACAACCGGTGGTACTACTGCTTCTTATGCGATGTTAGGTGATATCAATATTTCAGAACCCGGGGCATTGATTGGTTTTGCTGGCCCTCGCATTGTCAAAGAAGCAACAGGCAAGGACTTACCTAAAGGCTTTCAAACTGCTGAGTTTCTTCAAGAACATGGCTTTCTGGATTTTATAACCCACAGAAGGGAATTAAAGAAAAAAATCAACCTCTATATCGATTTGATTCAAAATAATCCAATTAGGAAATAAAAAAAGCCCTGACTAATATGTCGGGGCTTTTTTAATCATATCAACTTTATTTAATAAACCTACGTAAGAATATTTCTTCAAATTCCCCATTAGGATGGGTTAGAATCCCTTTTGCATCGCATGTACCATCTCCAAAATCAAGACTTGCAGTAGCATCATTTCTAGAAATTTCAAGAATACCGCTTACAATAAATCTACAAGCCAATTCTCGTCTTAAAGGAACTATGGTCTCCTTCATAAAAACGTTACCCATTTTTCCGGTATAGGTGCCCTTTCCAGAAATCAGGAAAACATTATCGGCCCAATATCCAGAACCAAATCCTTCAATCCATTCCCGGGTTCTATTAGCTGTGAAATTGGCAGAAGTACCATCTGGCCAGTTTCCACTGAAGCTAGCTTCAGCATCTGACTGCGGATTTCCACTATCATTACTTCGGGTTCTGACTATTGATGCGCTACCTTCAACTGCAACGCCATTAAAGGTGAAGTTCTCTAAAGACATGCTTAGTGTCTTTGTTGTCAAATCCATATCCTTTAAATAACTAAGATATACGATTCCGCTAAGCACATTACCATTCGGCAGTTCGCATCCTTCACCAAAATCAATGGTCTTCTCTTTACTGGTACTAGTTACGACAGTAGTAATCGTAACACAATCGGGTAGAAAGTCCGAAAAATAATTGGCTTTAGAGGTAACCATGATTTCATCAGTAGCATAAACCTCTTCTCCAATATTAATTACGTCTTCTGCAATCAAATCCGTTTCATCACTTACTTTAAGTTCTGCAACGGTAATAGTTCCTTCCTCAGAAATATCCTGGGAATCATCTTTGTCGCAGGATACCAATACTAAAATTGCCATAAGCAATGATCCTACAAAGTTCACTTTTTTGAGACTCTTTTTCATAATAACATTTTTTTAACATTTTAATCTTTGACCAGCAAAAGATGAAAAGGTTTAATGTTGATTTAAAAAAAGAATAGCTTGCTGCCCTAAACAAAAAATATTCCTATCTTTGCGCCCTGATTGAAAATCAATCAAATACATAAAAATCATTAAACAAATATTGGAATGTATTTAACCAAGGAGATTAAAGCTGACATTTTTAAAAAATACAGCGGAAAAGAAGAGAACACAGGTTCAACAGAAGGGCAAGTTGCTTTGTTCACACATCGCATTAACCACTTAACAGGGCACCTTAAAAATAATCATAAAGATTATAACACCGAACGTTCGTTAGTAAGACTGGTAGGTAAAAGAAGAAGTCTTTTAGATTACTTGAAAAAGAAAGATATTGTAAAATATCGTGAGCTTATCAAGGAACTAAATATCAGAAAATAAAACAAAAAAGGGGAAGCTAGGCTTCCCCTTTTTGTATAATACTGAACCCATTTCAGTATATATTAAATTAGCATCCCTGAAACAAGTTCAGGATAAAACAAAAAGCTGTACACAGTTTTTCATTGGTCAACACACAACAACACAACACAATCCGACCAGTAAGAATGTCGGAAAGACCATTGTTTAATAAACCTGAAGAAATCAGGTTTTAAATCGAATTTATGATTCCAAAAGTATTTAAAGAGGTCATAGACCTTGGAGACGGTAGAGAAATTTCTATCGAAACCGGAAAATTGGCAAAACAGGCCCATGGTTCTGTTGTTGTAC
>CAZYQR010000107.1:0-7910 GCA_964649755.1 uncultured Maribacter sp.
GAGAAATTGGGAATTCCAATAGTGCTCTTTAATAGCCTTTCTTGGAAACGGACCGACCCTGTAACTGTATCAATGGATTTTCCAAAAGGAAATTCTCGCTACGTTGGTGTCATTACATCAGATAAGAAAAATGTAACCTCTCAAAGTACTAATGAGACCTATTACGAAGATGGAAGCCTCAAAAGTGCCGACATTATCTTTATCGCTGAAAATATTCCATCTATAGGGTATGCCACATATTATATATCGGATAGGAAGAATACACAGGAAGACAAATTTGAAAAGGCGTCCACATCCATTTATGAAAATCCGTTTTATAAAATCACTTTTGAAAAAGGCGGTATTGCACAAGTCTATGACAAGAAGTTCAAAAAAGAATTACTTGATACCAATAACCTAAAAGGAGGAGAAATTTTCACCTTACAATCGGTCGGAAATGGCGCAGGGGAATTTGGGGATGTACAGCAAGTAAGTATGGTGGATTTTGACAAAATGAGTCTCCATAATCCTGAATGGGTAGTATTGGAAAACGGACCTGTTTATACCAAATACAGGCTCGAACAAGAAATCAAACATGCCATTGTAAGACAGGATGTTACTTTGTACCATAATCTTAAGCGCATCTATTTTAATACGAGCCTGCGCAATTGGTCAGGCGAATTGTACCGCGAATTCAGAACTGCTTTTCCAATTAACATGGAGAATCCTGAAATCGCCCATGAGGTGCCTTTTGGAAGTGTAAGAGTAGGCAAAGATGAAATCAAAACAGCTGGGGAACGTTATACGCCACTTTGTAAAGATGTACACCCAAGGGCAATTATTGATTGGATTTCTGCAACTGATAGTGAAGTTTCTGTTACGTTGAGCTCGTCTGTGGCAGCTGCAGATTGGATTGATCCTACTTCACATAAAGAAGGCAAAGCAGTGTTGCAACACATATTATTGGCAAGTAGGACATCGTGCCATTGGGAAGGAAATGAATACTCGCAAGCCGGTAATCACGACTTTCATAATGTATTCACTTCCAACAAAGCGGGAAGTTTATTAGGGCAACAAATAGCAAAGCAGGAAAACGAACCAATAAGTGTGGTGGTCTATCCAGAAACTTCAACAAAATCATTCCTGCCCGAATCATTGAGTTTCTTCTCTATCGATACCGATAATGTTATGATAACTACCATTAAAAAGGCTGAAGATTCTGAAGATATAATTGCACGTATGTACAATGTTAAGGATGGCAATGAGAGGGTGAATATTTCATCTTATTTCAATATCAATTCCTACAAGCAAACCAATATAATTGAGGAGAATCCAATGCCAGTTGCTCCTGAGTTAAAGGTGGGTAAATACGCTATTGAGACGTTTAGTCTAAAGATCAAAAAATAAAAAAAGGTATGGACCATGTCTTCGCTTTTTGCCGAAAGAAGTTATTTCTTGGAATAGTGGGGATGCTCCTCTTTATTTCCTTTGGCTGTAAGCAACCAAAGAAGGAAGAGAATCTCTTCAAATACAATATTCTCATGATTTATGTAGATGACCTCCGACCAGAATTGGGATGCTATGGGAATCCCATTATTCAAACACCTCATATTGACCAATTGGCAGCATCTGGATATGTATTTAACAATCATTATGTACAATCGGCGATTTGTGGGCCATCGAGATCTTCCCTGTTAACAGGAAAGGTGTGTCAACAATGGGACCCTTGGAGTGATTTCAGAAATAGGAAGTATGAGCCAAATACGCCAGTGGCGCTTCCCCATTTGTTCAAAAAAAATGGGTATAGCACCATGGGTATTGGTAAAATAACACATGAACCGGGCGGTGTTATGGATAAAGCGCAAAGCATCGCCCAAATTCCATTTAGTTGGGATACGACCTATACAGCGGTTGGTAAATGGAAAACACCTTGGAGGGCCTTTTTTGCGTATGCAAACGGTGATGCCCATAATACAGCCATGGGAATTGGAGTGGCAACACCTAGATTGCCCTATGAAGTAGGAGAGGTAGATGATGAGGGGTATCCTGATGGCCTTAATGCACTTGAGGCCATCGAACAGCTCCAAAAATTAAAAGCAGGGGGAAATCCCTTTTTTCTCTCCCTAGGGTTTTATAAACCCCATTTGCCTTTTAATGCTCCTAAGAAATATTGGGATTTGTACGAGCGGGACGAAATACCGATGGCGGAAAATAATTTTGTGCCTAAAAATTTGAGCAATGCTTATAGCCTCAATATGAGCCCGGAGGTAACAACGCATTATCCATGGCCCGATGGTCCGGGGATTGTGACACCGGAAAGTGCTAGGATATTGAAGCATGGGTATTATGCAAGCATCAGTTATATTGACGCCCAGGTCGGAAAAGTCCTTGATGAATTGGAACGCTTGGACCTGTCTAAAAGTACTATTGTGGTATTATGGTCCGATCATGGTTGGCATTTAGGGGAGCACACCATGTTTGGTAAAATGTCGAATTTTGAGATTGCTACACGCAGTCCCTTGATTATTCAGGTGCCAGGGAGTAAGAATAAAGGAAAGAAATTGAACCAGTTAACAGAATCAATTGATATATATCCCACGCTTGCAGAATTGTGCGGTTTGGAGTATCCAGATGACTTGGATGGTGAAAGCGTAGCTAACATTTTACAAAACTCAGATCTCAAAGGCCAAGAGTTTGCACGAAGCTTTTACTATAGAAATGGGGCATTGGGCAAAACGCTCAGAACTGAACGCTACAGGATCGTACGATGGGCCAATGAAAACGATAGTACTCTTGCCGTGGAACTATATGATCATCAACTTGATCCAAATGAAAATAACAATATTGCAGCGGAACAAAAAGTATTTACCGCTTCTCTTTTGGAAAAGTTGAAAACAGTGAAGTTCATGGATGAAGATATGCCTTTCCAAAACGGATGGGAATAACAATGTTGGCAAGAGGCCAGTGAATGTCATTGGGAAAAAATGGAAATGATAAAAATGTCGTATCCTAGTAAAATATAGGATATGGAAACCGTTCGGGGCTTGATTTTAAATAGAATAAACGAAAACTAAACTATGGGAGTATTGTGGAAAAACGATAAGGAGTTATATGAAATAGCAAAGAAGGAGCTTTTTGTGGCACTGGTAGGGGATGTTTTGGATAAAATGGGATACCTACACCAGTTTCTTCCTCCGAACATTAAACCCTTGAATGATGATTTTATTGTTATAGGAAGGGCGATGCCCGCACTGGAAGCTGATGTGTTTGAAGAGGTTGTTGAAAACACCAATAATCCTTTGATGCAAAAACCATTTGGGATAATGTTCGAAGCTTTGGACAGTTTAAAAGAAGATGAGGTATATATCTGTTCGGGATCATCTCCCAGTTATGCCCTTTGGGGTGGCTTGATGAGTACAAGAGCCATCAAATTAGGAGCTGCAGGGGCAGTGGTAAATGGTTGGTCTAGAGATACCAAGGAGATACTTAATCTTGATTATCCGACTTTTTCGTTTGGTGGTTACGCTCAGGACCAAGGCCCTAGAGGCAAGGTAATCGACTATAGAGTACCTATAGAAATCGCGGGAATACGTATAAATCCTGGGGATATAGTTTATGGTGATGTTGATGGCGTTTTGATCGTGCCAAAAGAGGCGGTAAATGAAGCCTTTACAGGAGCCATAGAAAAAGCAAGAGGAGAACAATTGGTTAAAAAAGCATTGCAGGCTGGCATGAGTACGGTGGATGCTTTTAACAAATTCGGAATCATGTAAAAACAAGTGTCTTCACTTAAACCAGATTTAATGAAAAATAAAACCTCCATTTATCTACTTGCCATAAGTTTTGTATCAACTATTGGTGGGTTTCTATTCGGTTATGATACCGCAATTATATCCGGTTGTAATTCTTTTTTGGAGACCCAATTTAATCTAACGGCGAGTATGTTAGGTTGGGTGGTTTCATCGGCCTTGCTGGGTACAATATTGGGTTGCATTATTTCTGGAAGGGTTACCGATAAATATGGACGTAAAAAAACCTTGATATTGGCTGCTTCCTGTCTTACCATATCGGCTTTCGGCTCCATGTTACCACCTCAGTTTTTAGGTAATTTGGATACGTCCCATTGGATTACCTCTAGTCTGGATTCATCATTTTTTACCTTGATCATTGTTCGAATTATTGGAGGTATAGGTGTAGGTATAACTTCTGTAGTGGCGCCCATTTATATTTCTGAGCTGACCTTACCTGAAAAAAGGGGTAAAATGGTATCCTTATATCAATTGTCCATTACATTGGGAATTCTTCTTGCTTTTCTAGTGGATTGGATTGTGCTTAATCAAGCTGGAGATAAAGCGGGTATAATCAGTGGTGCCGAAGTAGGTTTTTGGGATTGGTTGTTTGTAGAGGAACTTTGGCGAGGTATGTTCGGTACTGAAATTCCTATTGCCATTCTCTTTTTGGCACTACTCTTATTCGTTCCCGAAAGCCCAAGATGGCAAGTAGTGAATGGAAATGAGGAGGCAGCTTTTTCAACCATGGTGAAAATTGGGGGTACAGCGCAAGCAAAAGCACAAATGCTAGAAATGAAAGAAACTTCAAAAGTGGAGGTCCAGGGCATAAAGGAATTGTTCAAGCCCTATCTACGAAGACCCTTTTTAATAGGAATTCTACTCCCAATGTTTTCCCATTTAAGCGGTATAGCGGCAATCATGTATTTTGCTCCAAATATTCTTAACGAATCCTTTAAAAGTGTTGAAAGTTCATTTTTAGGCGCCGTATTAGTGGGTTTAGTTAATTCAATTTTCACTTTTATCGCCATAATGAACATTGAACGTTACGGAAGACGAAAACTATTATTGATAGGAGTTACCGGTGCGGCCATATCGCTTATGGGAGTTGGCGTGCTATTCGCAATTGGATCCAACCTGGTAATAATTCCACTATTGATTTACGTAGCCTGTTTCGCATTTTCATACGGGCCCATTGTTTGGGTCATCATCAGTGAGATTTTCCCAACCAAAATTAGAGGTCTTGCCGTGAGTATTGGGAGCCTTTCATTAATGGTCACAGGTTTTTTCATTACGCTGACCAATCCTATTTTCATAGAAACCATTAAACCAGCTGGCACATTTTTTCTTTATGGAGCATTAACGATTCCTGCTATTTGGTTCATATGGAAATATGTTCCTGAAACAAAGGGCAAAACCTTGGAAGAGATAGAAATGTCATGGAAAAATATAAATAAAGAGCAACAAAAAGTGAATAAATGAAATTGATAGAACAATATCAAATAAGCGACAATGGGTACCATCCTTTCTTGATTAGGGATGGATGGCAGGTTGCTCAATTGAACTATATGCCTGAACAGGAAATCGGTAATATTGTAAAGTTGGACATACATCATTTAACTGATGAGGTTTTTATTCTTTTGAATGGGAAAGCAGTATTGATTGGAGCTGAAATAAACGGGAATGATGTTAATTTTGAGGTGGAATTGATGAAACCGAATATCACCTATAACATTCCTGTTGGCACTTGGCATAATATTGCGATGAGCACAGATTGTGAAATTATTATTATCGAAAAATCAGATACGCATGTAGCGGATTTTGAGTTCTTCCCGCTAAGCGAAGAAAAAAAGAATGAAATGGAAATTCTGGTCAAAAACTGCGTTGACCTAAGCTATTAACTACTAGATAATCCATCAACTAATATTTTAAGGAAACAGACTCATGATAAGTATAGATTTAAAAGGCAAAAGGGTATTGGTCACTGGGGGTAGCAAAGGAATAGGGGCAGAAATTTGCAGAAAAATGGCGGAATGTGGGGCCGATGTTTTTATCAATTACAATAGTAATGAACAAAGTGCTAAAGAATTGGCACAAGAGATAAGTACTTCATTTAATGTAAAAACAGGTATTGGCGGTGCAGATGTATCCAACTCAAAACAGGTCAAGGAAATGTTCTTGAAAATGGATGAGGAAATAGGGGGTATTGATATTTTGGTCAACAATGCCGGTACAGAATCCGTTCATCATATTTTGGATATTGATGAAAATGAATGGGACCGGGTAATGAATGTGAATCTGAAAGGTCCGTTTTTGTGTGCTAAAGAAGCTGGCAAAAGAATGGAAGTAAATGGTGGCGGGGTTATCATAAATATTTCTTCAATACATGATGTGGTACCTAGAAAAGGGTTAGCGCATTACTGTGCTGCAAAAGCAGGGTTGAAAATGCTCTCAAAATGCCTTTCACTTGAATTGGCCGAAAATAATGTTAGGGTAGTATCCATTGCTCCAGGTGCCATTACCACTGAAATGAACAGGAAAGAAATTGCAAAGTTTGGCAAGGATAAATTTGAAAACTGGATTCCTCAAGGTAGAATTGGTAATGTAAGCGATGTAGCCCATACCGTGGCATTTATGTCAAGTGAATTGGGCGATTATATCAATGGTTCTGATATCTATATTGACGGAGCATATATGAACAATACGATTCAGTATGACCCACGACCACCGAGAAATAAGGAATAACCAAAAAATGGAGATTAATCTAAAAGGAATGGCTTGGGATCATCCAAGGGGGTATGAACCACTTAGGGCATTATCCAAGGATTTTAGAAAATTGCACCCAAATTTGAACATACATTGGGACATACGTTCTCTAAAGGAATTTGGGGATATGCCTATTGAAGATTTGATTGAGGAATACGATTTGATTACGACAGACCATCCATACATGGGTCAAGCGCATAAAAACCAATTACTGGTGGATTTAAAGGGTTATATTCCTAAAGAAAGGTTGACTGCACTTGAAAGTGCCTATGTTGGTCCTTGTTATATTTCTTATAACTATGAGAATCATTTGTATGCCTTACCTATTGATGCAGCTGCATTGGTGGCGGTAAAGCGCGACGACTTGTTTTTAAAAATTGGTCTTTCAGCACCAAAAACCCAGAATGAACTTAGAGGGTTTTACAACACAATTCCCAGCGGTTACTCTGTTGCTTGGGCGTTGTGTCCAACCGATATGTGGTGCTCGTTTCTAACCTTATGTGCCCAAGAGCGAGGTCGATATTTTATTCAAAATTATGGGATAGATAGGGCGATAGGTGCTACAGTAATCGATCAATTGAAATTCCATTTAGACTTCCTTAATCCCGATTCGATCAATTGGAATCCAATACAGATATTGGATTATATGGCTGAAAAAGAGGAAATTGTTTATTCACCCTATTTATTTGGGTATACAAATTACTCCAGAGAGGGATATGCGAAGAATACTGTCACTTTTTTAGATAGTCCTACAAATCCAAAAAATTCAGTTTCTACGATATTAGGAGGTGTGGGTTTAGCGGTATCCTCAAAATGTAAACACAAAGAAACGGCAGTTGAATTAGTGGAATATATTGCAAACCCAGAAGTTCAAGCGAGCAGCTATGTTCAATACCAGGGGCAGCCAGCTGGGGTTGTTGCATGGCAGAGTGAAGCTAACAACGCCCTATGCAATGATTTTTTCAAGAACACATTGAAAACCATGCAAAATGCCTATGTAAGACCACAACATGTTGGTTGGAATGAATTTCAAGAACAGGGAGCTGATCTTATTCATTTGGGTATTAAGAAGAATAGAGAAGCAAGTTCTATTATCAAAGCGTTGAATTCATTGTATAAATCTATAGCCAATAATGAAAAGGAGTTTTAAACATATCATAGTTAAATCAGAAGCGGGAATAGGGTCATTGATTTTTAATCGACCAACACAATTGAACGCAATGAATCGTGAAATGATGGATGAAATCATTGAGGCGATTCAGTTGATCAATGCCGACGACACGATTAATGTGGGCGTCATTTCAGGCTCGGAAAGGGCATTTATGAGGAAACCGGACAAATTATGGTTGCCGTGGATCCCCGGTATTTTCGCCCCAC
>CAZYQR010000108.1:0-7895 GCA_964649755.1 uncultured Maribacter sp.
CATAATTTTTGTAATTCTGAAGATACAAACAATATCTTTTTACCATTCATAAAAGCAATATTTTATTTATCGTGCAAAGGTAGCTGCAAAATTACAAAAATTATGCAGATTAGCAGTATTTATAGTAAGTTTGCTCGCTTTTAAATGAAACATATGTTGTTGATCAAAACCAGAAAACAATTAATTGCACATCTTTCAACTTTGAAAGAAAACTATAGTCTTGGTCTAGTGCCTACTATGGGGGCCTTACATATAGGTCATGCAGCTCTGGTCATTAGGGCTGTTGAAGAAAATAATGCCGTGGTGGTAAGCATTTTTGTTAACCCTACGCAATTCAATAATACAGATGATTTAGAAAAATATCCGCAGACCTTAAAGGCCGATATTGAAGTCCTTATAAGAATATCAAAAGATATTATTGTATTTGTGCCGAGCATTGACGAAATGTATTCAGATAAGGTGCAATCAATCAATTATCATTTTGGCGGATTGGAACATGTCATGGAAGGAGCTTTTAGGGCAGGACATTTTGATGGGGTGGGCACAATAGTGGAATCTTTACTGACCCTTGTTAAACCTGACAAAGCATATTTTGGAGAGAAAGATTTTCAGCAACTTCAGATAATCAGAAAACTTACTGAAATAAGAAAAATACCTGTTGAAATAATTGGCTGCCCTATTGTAAGAGAATCCAATGGATTGGCATTTAGTTCTAGAAATGAACGGCTATCAAATAATATTCGAAAAGAAGCGGCATTTATATATAAAACCCTTAAGTCTGCCAAGAAAATATTTGGCACGAAAAGTGCTAAGAATGTAAAGGATTGGGTGTCTGAACAATTTGGGCAACATCCTGATTTGGAACTTGAATATATAGAGATTACCCAAGCCAAAACATTAAAACCAATTGTAAGAAAACTAAAAAATAAAAAGTACAGGGCCTTTATTGCTGTTTATGCTGAAGGAGTACGTCTAATAGATAACTTAGACCTAAATTAATTAACTTTGTCCCATGCAAATAGAAGTTGTAAAATCTAAAATACACCGTGTAAAGGTTACAGGTGCGGACCTTAACTATATTGGTAGCATAACCATAGATGAGGATTTGATGGATGCTGCAAACATTATCCAAGGCGAAAAAGTGCAGATAGTGAACAATAATAATGGCGAACGGTTAGAAACCTATGTTATTCCAGGACCAAGGGGCAGTGGCGAGCTTACCTTGAACGGTGCAGCCGCTCGGAAGGTCGCTGTTGGTGATATACTGATATTGATAACTTATGCCAGAATGGATATCGAGGAAGCTAAAAAATTTAATCCAGCATTGGTATTCCCCAATGAGGAGACCAATTTGTTAAACTGATTTTTTGACCACACCCTTAAAAAAGACCTTAAAAATCATACTCCCAATTGCCTTGGGAGTTTTTTTGATTTGGTACTGGTACAATTCAACTTCTACTGAAGATAGGGAACAAATCGTATATCATATAAAAGAGGCAGATTTATTTTGGGTTGGATTATCGGTTATCTTAGGTATTTTGGCTTATGTTTCAAGGGCCATAAGATGGAATTATCTTTTAAAACCTTTAGGCTATCAACCAAAACTGAGCAATAATCTGTTCATAGTGTTAATATCTTATTTAACAAATCTAGGAATCCCCCGATCGGGCGAAATCTTGCGGGCCACAGCATTGGCAACTTATGAAGATGTACCGTTTGAAAAAGGCTTTGGGACCATTGTAACCGAAAGGATTGTAGATGTAATCATGCTTTTGATCATTATTTCAACAACGCTTCTTTTGCAAACAGAAATAATCGTTGAATTTCTTCAAAACAAAGGATTCAATTATAATAGCATTCTTTTGCTATTGGTTGCTGGAATTATAGGGGCACTAATCTTCATTCTTTTCATAAAAAGGTCTTCAACCAAAATTGCCATTAAAATCAAAGGCTTTGTGAAAGGACTATTAGATGGTGTATTGAGCATTTTTAAAATGAAGAACAAATGGGCATTTGTATTTCACACTTTGTTCATTTGGGCATGTTACATTGGTATGTTTTGGGTCATTAAATACACGATTTTAGAAACTGTGGACCTTACAATCAGTCAATTATTGGTAGCATTTGTCGCTGGTGCCTTTGCCATGACCACTACAAATGGTGGTATTGGCCTCTACCCGATTGCAGTGAGCAAAGCGTTGGCCATATTTGGTGTTAATTCGGTTTCAGGTGATGCCTTTGGTTGGATTATGTGGATTTCACAAACTGCTGTCATCGTTGTTTTCGGGGCAATATCTTTTCTATTATTACCGTTATTGAACAGAAATCGGTAGCTACCACTGTTACTATAATACTGTTTTATGCAACGCATTCTTTTTCTTTTGGCCGTTCTTTTTTGTTTTGGTCTTAATGCCCAGATAACGAAGGAGATATTTGAATCTTTTAAACTTCAGGAAAGAAGGGATGTCAGTTATTATTTCCCTGAAGAATACAATAAAGATAAAAAACACCCACTAATTGTTGTGCTGGATGCTGATTATCTATTTGAACAAGTCGTGGCTACAGCTAAATTTTATAGCAAATTTCACGGAATGCCAGAATCAATAATTGTAGGTATTCATCAGAGTAAAGAAAGTATTCGTTACGATGATTGTGCTTTTGACAAACAAACAGGATTACCTTCTGAAAAAGGTAATAAATTTTTTGAATTTCTAGGCATGGAGATTATCCCTTATCTTGATTTAAATTACAACACAGCCCCTTTCAAAATGATAGTGGGTTATGATATAACCGCCAATTTTGAAAACTATTGGTTGTTCAAGGATAATTCGCTTTTCAATGCCTATATCAATATTTCGCCCACTTTGGCTCCCGACATGGAGATCCATGTGCCTTCAAGATTGCAGGCTATGAACCAACAGATTTTCTATCAATTGATCGTTGAGGGTGAAAAAAGCAAACAAACCCCAAGAATCATGGCGATGAACAATGCCATCAAAGCCATAAGTAAAGAGAATCTTCATTACTATTTTGATGAATATCCAACTGCCGATCATATTTCAATTGCTACTTATGGCATCGGAAAAGCCTTCGATAATATGTTTGGCATGTTCAAACCTATTAGTCCAAAGGAATACAAAACCCAAATATTGACTTCTGATGAACCCGTTTTCAATTATTTGGAGAACAAATACAAAAATATTGAAAACCTATTCGGGGTTAAAAAACCAGTTGATCTTAATGATGTAATGGCAATTTATGCCGGGACTCGTAAAAAAGAGGATTTTGAATCCTTAAAGCCTTTATCGGATTTATGTAAGATTGAATTTCCAGGAACCATGTTAGGATTCTATTTCGAAGGTGAATACTACGAACAACTAGGGGAACCAAAGAAAGCGCTACGCACCTTTGAAAAGGCTTTTGGAATGGATGAAATTGATTTCCTCACCAAAGAAATGGCCCTCGAAAAAATTGATGCATTGAAAGCCGATTTCGGTTTCTAATTTTCCTCTCAGAAAAACGATAATCAATTAACTTTTTTAAAAGTTTACTTTATCTTTAGCCAGAACCAATAAAGAGGTAATGGCCAAAACCAAAACTGCATTTTTCTGCCAAAACTGTGGCACCCAATACGCCAAATGGGTAGGGCAATGTTCTGCCTGTAAAGAATGGAACACCGTGGTTGAAGAGGTCATTCAAAAAGAAGAAAAAAAAGGCTGGAAAAACCCCACGAACAACTCCAAAAAAATAACAAAACCATTACGGGTCAATGAAATAAGCACAGATACAGAACTGCGATTAAACACCTATGACTTAGAGTTCAATCGTGTATTGGGCGGCGGACTTGTTCCAGGTTCATTGGTTTTATTGGGTGGTGAGCCGGGTGTTGGTAAGAGTACGCTATTGCTTCAAATCGCATTAAAACTACCCTATAAAACACTCTATGTTTCGGGTGAGGAAAGCCAGAAACAGATTAAGATGCGGGCAGACCGTATTCTTCCCAATAGCGAAAGCTGTTATATCCTCACAGAAACAAAAACCCAAAATATCTTTCAGCAGATTGAAGCTATGGAACCTGATATCGTGGTCATAGATTCGATACAAACGTTACATTCCGATTATATTGAGTCAGCTGCAGGAAGTATTTCCCAAATTAGGGAATGTACCGCAGAGCTTATCAAATTTGCCAAGGAAACCAATACCCCGGTTATACTGATAGGTCATATAACCAAAGACGGTTCTATTGCTGGACCTAAAATCATGGAGCATATGGTCGACACCGTACTCCAATTTGAAGGCGACCGAAATTATGTATATCGAATTCTTCGTGCCCATAAAAACAGATTTGGTTCAACCGCAGAACTCGGTATTTATGAAATGCAAGGAAGCGGACTCCGGGAAGTGAACAATCCATCTGAAATACTGATTTCAAAAAACGATGAAGGTCTAAGTGGCACTGCCATTGCATCTACGGTGGAAGGCATGCGGCCTTTGATGATTGAAATTCAAGCCTTGGTAAGTACTGCGGTTTATGGTACGCCCCAGCGCTCAACAACTGGTTACAATGCCAAAAGATTGAATATGTTGTTGGCTGTTCTTGAAAAACGAGCCGGATTCAAATTGGGCGCGAAAGATGTTTTTCTTAACATTACAGGAGGGATCTCTGTTGATGATCCAGCCATTGACCTTGCCGTAATAGCAGCTATTCTATCCAGTAATGAAGATATTCCTATAGAGAAAGGTGTTTGTTTCGCAGCTGAAGTTGGTTTGGCCGGTGAAATAAGACCGGTACAACGGGTAGAGCAACGCATTCTCGAGGCCGAAAAATTGGGTTTCAATACTATTTATGTGTCCAAAAACAATAAAATCAGTCTAAAAAATCCAAAAATCAATATTGAACTTGTCGCTAGGATTGAGGATGTTGTGCGTGGTTTGTTCGGCTAACGCTTATCTCGCATGATTCTGGCAAATACCAATATAATAAGTACCACTACAATTATCAAGGCAAGCTGTCCGAAACCTATACTAATAAAATACATATCGTTTATTTAGGGCGAAGGATTCGGGATTTCGTTGTGTATCGCATTGATACCCTTTAATAGCCCATCGCTTAATTTAACGTCAATACTATCGATATTTTCCTTGAGTTGCTCCATTGTGGTCGCACCGATGATAGTACTGGTAACAAAAGGCCGGGAATTCACAAAGGCCAAAGCCATCTGTGCTAAAGATATACCATGGTCTTGGGCAAGGTCAAAATACTTTTGGGTAGCATTTGTCGCATTTTCCCCTCCGTACCTATTATAATTTGGGAAAAGGGCAATTCTGGATTTATCAGGCAGTTTGCCTCCTAAGTACTTTCCGCTTAAAACCCCAAATCCCATAGGGGAATATGCCAAAAGACCGATATGCTCTCGAATAGATATTTCACTCAAACCTGTTTCGAATGTACGGTTCAAAAGGCTAAATGGGTTTTGAATTGTTACAATACGGGGCAAACTGGCATGTACTTTACTTTCTTCCAAAAAACGCATAGTTCCCCAAGGGGTTTCGTTTGATATGCCAACGTGCCTAATTTTGCCCTCATCAATTAAATCCCTAAGGGTTTCCAAAACTTGATGAAAATTGTCTTCCCAATGGTCTGTAACATCATGTTTATAGCCACGTTGTCCAAAATAATTAGTGGATCGTTCCGGCCAATGCAATTGATAAACATCCAAATAATCGGTCTGTAATCGTTCCAAACTACTTTCGACTGCACTGATAATCGAATCCCTAGAAAAACCTGTGGTTCTAATGAATTTGGTGTAATCACCATTTCCGGCGATTTTAGTACCAAGGATTATATGGTCCCTATTTCCGTTTTTCTTAAACCAGTTACCAATAATTTTCTCGCTATGGGCATAACGGTCAGGATGCGCAGGAATTGGATATAACTCTGCGGTATCAAAAAAATTGATGCCTTTGTCAACGGCATAATCCATCTGTTCATGGCCTTCGGCTTCAGTATTCTGGTTGCCCCAGGTCATGGTGCCCAGACATATTTTACTTACTTCAATATCGGTATGCGGTAACTTGGTATAAATCATTGAGCTACTGATTCTTTTAATTTTCAATCTGCAAAATTACGAATATTATATCCCTGAAGGTTATCCATAGGACAATTATCCCAACTCTAACAAAATAGGGCAATGATCGCTATGCTTGGCATTCGGTAATATTACCGATCGTTTTAATCTACTTTCTAGAGGCTCGCTCACCATACCATAATCCAAACGCCAGCCTTTGTTATTGTTTCTGGCATTAGCACGGTAACTCCACCAAGTATAGTTATCAGGTTCTTTATTAAAATGTCTAAAACTATCTATGAAACCGCTCTTCATAAAATTGCCAATCCATTCCCGTTCTACAGGTAAAAATCCTGATACTTTTTTGTTGCGGACCGGGTCGTGAATATCAATGGCTTCATGGCAGATATTATAATCCCCTAATATGATCAGATTAGGATATTCTTTTCTAAGGTCGTCAATGTATTTCTGAAACTCCGCCATATATTTCAACTTAAAATCCAGTCGGTCCATATTCGTTCCTGAGGGCAAATAGAGGCTCATAATGGATACCCCATTAAAATCTGCACGAAGGTTTCTTCCCTCAAAATCCATATAATCGATTCCAGTACCATATGCTACATGGTCTGGTTTATTCTTTGATAAAATGGCAACGCCGCTATACCCCTTTTTATTGGCACTGTACCAATAGTTATTGGAATAGCCTGCCTCTTCGAACAAGGAAAGGTCCAATTGTTCTTTCATGGCCTTTATTTCCTGTAAGCAGATTACATCGGGATCAGTGGCCTTCAACCAATCTAAAAATCCTTTGTTAATTGCAGCACGAATACCGTTTACGTTATATGATACTATTTTCACTTGTCCAAATTTAGACTAAAATTAAGGAATGTTTTTGGTACCCGCTCACCTTTTCACCGCTTATCTAAAAACCTGGATTATTGATTCTAAATCGCTAAATCATTTCTACTTTTACCACTTTGGAATAGGATTTGATTCCTTTCTGGAATATAAAAACTTAGTGCAATGAAAAATCTTTGTATTGTAATCCTATTTTTGAGTGTTAGTTTAGCTAGTGCGCAGGCCTATCCCAGATTCAATAATGACAATGAACTTAAATTTAATATTGGTTTGTTTTTGGCCAGCAGTACGGTTGAGGGTTCCTATGAGTACTTTTTCAATGAGGACACCAGTATTGGCGGAACGCTATACTTTAATAGTGATGCTACTGATTATAATGGCAATTTTGGTATTGGCCCAAACTTAAGGGCTTATTTTGGGTATGCACCAAGAAGTGGTTTCTTTGCTGAGGCATTCGGACTCTATTATACAGGTGAAGATGAGATACCCGATAACAATCTTGGAGTACGAAACAACGATTATAGTACCACTGCCTTAGGGCTGGGTATTGGGAATAAATGGGTGACCCAAAGCGAGAAATTCGCTATAGAAATTAGTGCAGGGATAGGACGGAATATTAATCCAGAAGATTTTCAAGATACCTTTATGTTTCGTGGCGGGTTTTCATTAGGATTTAGATTTTAGTTTAATCCATATCCTCGAATTTAGTATCTGCCATTCTTGTTTTCTTATCAAAATCGTGATTACCATTGCTCTCAAAACGCAAAGTTTTGAGTCCCATGTCGAAAAGGGCGTAGTTAGATCTTTTCTTTGCTTCTTTTAGTTCTACATCGACTCTAAATCTATTGTTCTGTAATTGTAGTACCCTCAATTTAGGTAATGTGAAAATAGCCCTAGGCACTGCTCCACTTAGTTGGTTTTCATGAAGTACTAAGCGATTAAGGTTTACAAGTTTTCCCAAACCTACGG